>JBDTPK010000128.1:0-7379 GCA_039932735.1 Nitrospirota bacterium | reverse complement strand
GAAGCGTACGCCTCGCCTCTTCGCTCGCTGCGGCCTTGCTGGACCGCCTTTTTGAGCATCCTGAGGTTATTCTGTCTATAGCGCCATATTGAAATTCCAACCATGTTTTTGGCATCAACTGAGGTTTTCCGCAGCCTGTTAAAGATCCCCTGTTCAATTATACGCAGGGGCCCCCCTATATCTGGGATGAATTCACGGTGCCGATCGCCGACGGACCTCGCTGGGAACAAGCGCAATTGACTTTGACTGAAGCCGTGACCGACTATACGAGCGATGGTGCAGAACCCGCGAAAACTGCGCCCCACCGATTGCCGGGGCTGCCCTCATCGGATCGCCGGAAACACAGACACAAAACTTTGTTTCTTTGACGGAACACTGGGTGGCCTGCACGTTACGCTATGTGGTCCTTGCAAGATCGAGACGTACATTGAAACATCGATTACAGATCAAGGCGCTCAAGGCCTTGGCGAGCGCTGGAATCGAAATCGCATCTCCCGGGCTCACTATCTTGCGCTATCCGGCGGAGCGAACATGGAAGGAGCAAACATGAGAGTCTGGCCAGGAAAGCCCTATCCGCTCGGCGCAACGTGGGATGGCGAGGGCGTGAACTTCTCTATCTTTTCAGAAAACGCCACCACGGTTGAGCTCTGCCTATTCGACGGGCCGGAGCACGATAAAGAATCGCTTCGAGTCCGCGTCGAGGAGCGAACCGATCAAGTCTGGCACGTCTATATCCCTGGTTTGTGGCCTGGCCAGCATTACGGCTATCGCGTGCATGGACCCTATAAACCGGAAGAGGGACATCGATTCAATCCTCATAAATTGTTGATCGATCCCTATGCGAAGTCCATTGCCGGCACGATCGAATGGTCTGAGGCGATGTTCGGCTATCGCATCGGCGATCCCGCCGCCGACCTTTCGTTCGACACAAGAGACAATGCGGGAAACATTCCGAAATGCGTCGTGATCGATCAAGCCTTCACATGGGGCAACGACCATCTCTTGAAAACCCCCTGGGACAAGACGATCATTTACGAAGCGCACGTCAAGGGGCTCACGGCGCGCCACCCAGATGTGCCCGACCATATGCGCGGAACCTATGCTGCCTTGACGACTCCCGCCGTGATCGACCACCTGGTGAATCTGGGCGTGACCGCCATCGAGCTGCTCCCGATTCATCAGTTCGTCCGTGACAAGCACCTGTTCGATCAAAAGCTGACGAACTACTGGGGTTACAATACCATCGGATTTTTTGCACCAGACATCCGCTATGCGGTGTCGCCCGTGCGCGGTCGCCACGTGCGGGAGTTCAAGACCATGGTGAAAACGCTCCACAGCGCCGGCATCGAGGTTATCCTGGACGTGGTCTACAACCACACCGCCGAAGGGAATCAGCTCGGTCCCACCCTCTGCTTTCGCGGGGTCGATAATGCCGCCTATTATCGCCTTGTCGATCAAGACAAACGATTTTACATGGATTACACAGGATGCGGGAACACATTGAACGCCACCCATCCTCGCACGCTCCAGCTGATCATGGACAGTCTGCGTTATTGGGTAATCGATATGCATGTAGACGGATTTCGCTTCGACTTGGCCTCGGCTCTCGCGCGGGAACTCCATGCGGTCGATCGCTTGGGCGCCTTCTTCGATATCCTGCATCAAGACCCTATCTTGTCCCAAGTTAAATTGATCGCCGAACCCTGGGACCTCGGCGAAGGGGGCTATCAAGTCGGGAACTTCCCGGTAGGTTGGGCCGAGTGGAACGGCAAATATCGGGATACGATCAGACAATCAGTCAAAGGTGACGGCGATCAGGTGGCGGAACTCGCCTATCGCCTCACCGGCAGCAGCGACCTCTACAGCCTGAGCGGGCGCAGGCCCTATGCCAGCGTCAATTTCGTCACCGCGCACGACGGGTTCACGTTGCACGACCTGGTCTCATACAACGAGAAACACAACGAGGCGAACCGCGAGAATAATCAAGACGGCACCAACGACAATTTGAGCTGGAATTGCGGCGTCGAAGGCCCGACCGACAACCCCGCTATACTCGAGCTTCGCGAGCGCCAGAAACGAAACTTCCTGACACTGCTGTTTTTTTCGCAAGGCGTGCCCATGCTCTGCGGCGGCGACGAACTCGGCCGCACACAGCAGGGCAACAACAACGCCTATTGCCAGGACAACGAGATCAGCTGGTTCGATTGGAAGCTGGATCACCGGCAACGCCACTTGCTGGAGTTCGTCCGGAATCTCATCGCCTTTCGCAAGAAACATCCGGTCCTTCGCCGTCGCCTCTTTTTCCAGGGACGCCATATCCGAGGATCGGAAGTGAAAGACATTTCCTGGCTCCGCCCGGACGGAAAAGAAATGACCGACAAGGATTGGACCGCCGGGTTCACAAAATCCCTCGCGCTTCGGCTGGCAGGCGATGCGATCAACGAACCCGACGAAAAAGGGCGCCCGATTGTCGACGACACCTTGATCATCTTATTCAATGGCCACCACGCACCACTTGCCTTCACCCTGCCGGCTCATAAACGTGGAGTGCGCTGGCACCCGATTCTCGATACCAGCGTCATCGCCGGCGCCGAAAAACCTGTGGCAAGGTTCAAAGGAGGCGAACCGTACGAACTGGAAGCCCGATCCATCGTCGTATTGAAACTCGGCGACAAGGAGTGAAGGCCCTTTTCAGGTTTCGATCGCCCATGACAATGTGTGCGGGTCACGCATCTCCCAGCCTAATCCCTGTGACCGGGTCAAAGAGATGATGCGGTCCTCCCATGATGCCGACAGAAACCGATTGCCCCGGTCGTAGCCGATCACCGGCCTTCACGCACCCGATCATCATAGTCCCCTTCCCGGCTTGCTCGACTTCAACCACCCCCCAGGTCTGACTTCCAGTGTATTCGAGCAGCCGCACCACACCTGAGACCCGAGGCCCTTCCTCATCGGGTATGCACTCGGTACCGTCCACGGACACGACCATCACATGCTCTGGACGAAGGCCCACGGTCACCCTCGTTCCGTCGAGAAGACTATCGCTATCCTCTGCGGCAGACACCGGTAACGTGAGCGCACCGATTCGAAGTCGGCCGTTCAGGATCTCGCCGTCAAGGACATTGATGGCCGGATGGCCAAGGAATTTGGCAACGAACAGATTGCTCGGCTGGTCGTAGAGGGCTTGTGGCGGCCCGACCTGCTGCACGACGCCACGATCCAACACCGCCACTCGATCCGCCAACGTCATCGCTTCTGTCTGGTCGTGCGTGACATAGATCATCGTCGTGCCCAGCCGATCGTGCAACCGTCTCAACTCCGCGCGCATGACGGACCGCAGTTGCGCATCGAGGTTGGACAGCGGCTCATCCAGTAAGAACAGTTTGGGCTGCCTGATCAATGCGCGGCCCAAGGCCACCCGTTGCCGCTGGCCGCCCGAGAGTTCACGGGGCCACCGACCGAGCAACGGCTCCAACCCCAGCAACCCTGCGACCCGTTGCACTTCGCTCTCGATGTGAGACCGCTCGAGACCGGTCTTGCGCCTCGTCACACGAAGCGGAAACGAAAGATTATCGCGCACGGTCATATGCGGATAGAGGGCATAACTTTGAAAGACTAGGGCCACGTCCCGTTCCCGCGGTTCCAAATCTGTGACGTCCTCGCCGTCGAACAGGATGCGCCCGGAGGTCGGACGGTCCAATCCGGCCAGGAGTTGCAGCAACGTGGATTTCCCGCATCCGGATGGTCCGACGATCGTAAAGAACTCGCCGTCCTTGATGGTTAACGACACGTCGGGAAGCACCTTCGTCTTACCGAACTGTTTCGACACGTGTTCGATACATACTTCCGCCATCGAGTCAGCCCTTCACACTCCCGGCCGTCAGCCCGGCCACGATATGACGTTGAAACAACGCGGCGAGTCCCGCCACCGGCAGCGTCACCACGAGCGAGGCCGCCGCAATATCGCCCCAGGGGATTTCGTATAGACCTGGAAACAACGCCACCGCGACCGGCGCCGTGCGTGTGGCATCGCTCGCCGTGAGGGTCAAGGCGAACATGAACTCGTTCCACGAGAAAATAAACACTAACAACGCCGCCACGGCCAGCCCCGGGCGCGCCAGCGGAAGGAACACCATCAGCAAGGCCCGCAGGGGTGTGCAGCCGTCGACCCGCGCAGCGTAATACAGCTCGGCCGGCAGTTGGCGGAAAAAACTCGTCATGAGCCAAATGGCAAGCGGCAATGCATAGACCGCATGGGTCAGCCCCACGGCGATCAAGGTGTCACGCAAGCCGAGGCCACGCATCAAGAGATACAGCGGACTGATGACGGCAATAGGAGGGAACATCGAGGTGGCGAGGACGAGCCCCAGCATCACCGACTTGCCGCCGATCGGCAGTCGCGCCAAGGTAAACGCGCACAACCCTCCGACCACGATGGCGACAGCCGTCGCGCTGGCCGCAACGACGACGCTGTTGACCAGCGACTGCCCCAGCGACGATTGGAACAACACTCGTTCGTAATGCACCGTCGTCGCCCGGTCCGGGATGATCGGCGGCAGGCGCACGAGGTCTTCGTCCAGCTTGATGGACGTGACCGCCTGCCACAGCACCGGCCCCAGACAGAACAGCCCAACCAACGCAAGCATGCACAGTGCCCATCCACGAGTGCGGAACCAATCCATCACGCTGTCTCCTGCAAATGCCGCCGCAACAGCAACAGATACAGAGATGAAAAGGCCGCGACGATCAAAAACATCGCCGTGGCCAACGTCGACCCGTACCCAAACTGCAACGTTTGAAATAAAGTCTTGTACGCATAGATCGACAGCGTTTCGGTGCTGTTCCCAGGTCCTCCCCCGGTCAACACGTACACCGCGTCGAACACACGGATCGAATCCATCGTGCGAAAGACGAGTACGATCACGACGACGGGCATCAAGAGCGGCAGCGTGATATGGCGAAACTGCTGCCACGCCCCCGCTCCATCAACCCGTGCAGCCGCGTACAGATCCCGCGGCACCGTTTTCAGCCCGGCCAAAAGCAACAGTGCGGCAAACGGCGTGGTTTTCCAGACGTCCATCATGACGGCTGCGTGGATCGCCCAATCCGGATCCGCCAGCCAGTCGATCGGCTGAGTGATCAGGCCCACTCGGTGGAGCAGATAATTGAGGAGCCCGTAATCAGGCTGGTACAACCAGGCCCAGATCTGCGCCGATACGACGGTCGGAACCGCCCAAGGGACGATGATCATGACTTGCGCCCAACGGGCCGACTTGCCCGTACCGTTCGTCAGGCCGTCCAACAAAAGCGCCAGCCCAAAGCCCAACAGCAGTTCGCTCGCCACGGACAGCACGGTGAAATACACAGTCGTCCGGCATGCGGCCCAAAATCGTTCGTCGTTCCAGAGTTGGGCATAATTCCAAAGCCCGACGAATTCATCGACTCCGAAGACCGGTAGGCGACGATGCAGGCTTAACCACAGCGCCGCGGCAATGGGAGCGACCGCAACCAGACCGACCAGCACGAATGCGGGGCTCGCCAGCAGATACCCCCAGGTTCGTTCGGACAGCCGAATGCCGCCTGTCTTGCTTCTTGGTTTCACTGACGGCTGCCCGATCATAAACCTTCCACCGCGACCGACGAGTCGCGACTCCCGATGATCCGTGCCGCCTGGCGACTCACGGCTTCGAGCGCCTCTCTCGGCGTTTTACTGCCGACCACGACGGCGCTCACTTCCGGCTGCACGGCTTGGGACAACAACAGATAATAGGGCGTGATGGGACGGGGGCGAGCTTCGAGAAAGATGGGATACAGATCGGTCAGCAGAGGTCGTGCCTTGACCAACGATGCGTCGCTGTACAGGGCGCGTCGCGTCGGGTTGTACCCCATTTGTAACGCAACCCAACGCTGTGCATCCGGCAATGTCAAAAAGCGAATCAGCTCGGCGGCTTCCTGCGGGTGAGCGGAACTTTTGGGTGAGGCGAGCATCCAGCCTCCCAATACCGGCGCGCTCGGATAGCCGGGAAAGGACGGAAGCGGAGCTAAACCGACCTTTCCTTGAACCGGAGAGCCTTCCCGTTGCAGCAAGGCCCAGGCATAAGGCCAATTGCGCATAAACAGCGCGCGCCCGGAGCCGAACACTTGACGAGTCGATTCTTCATCCGCCATGCCGACGGACACCGGCGTGATCCGATGCGTCGCAATGGTCTCGCGCAAGAACTGCAGACCTGCTTCGGCTCGCGCTCGATCCCCGCCCCAGAGATCCGACCCATTGCTGCGGAGGACTTCCAGAGCGACACAAATCAGACCCTCGTATTGTTTTCCTTGCCAGACGAACCCTGCGAGCCCTGCATCTCGCTCCCCATCGAGGACGCGTTGGGCGGCACGGACAAGATCCGGCCACGTTTTTGGCGGAGCGACCCCATAGCGTTCGAGAAGATCGCGTCGGTAATAGAGCACCCCGGCGTCAATATACCAGGGTACGGCGTAGAGCTGCCCTTCGAACGTGGCAGCCTGAATCGGCCCTGGAAAGAACTGCTCCCGCTCGGCCGGAGGGAGGATCGCATTCATAGGGGTAATCCATCCGGCTTTCGCAAATTCCTGCACCCAGACTGTGTCGACGCCGAGCAGATCGAACGGGGCCTGCCCTCCGTCGAGATTCATCGCATAGTATTGATGCTGCTGGTCCGAAGAAGATGGGAGGAGCTCCTCTCGAACGATCACGCCGGGATGGCTCCGCTCAAACTCGCGAAGCAGATCCGAGAGGACCTTCTCGTCTCCGGAAAGCTTTCCGTGTTTGAACACAAGAACGATGTTCGAGTCGTGAAGTCGATCATCGGTCGGCGTGCATCCGAATCCCAACGCCGCACAGATGATGAGGGCGGCGCGCGCAATCATCCGTGTCTCAGGTCATCCGGCGACCCCCCACGCACTCGATTCGACAGCGTTCGCTCCAGATAGTCTTTCGCCAGATCCTTGGCCCCGAGACCGAAAGCCAGAGCCGACGCAAGGACGATTCCGCCGAAAGTGATCCCAAACCCGACGACCACTACACTTTGCGCAATCCCCAGTTCCTCCAACGCCATTGCAAGGGCAAAGATCTGGACACCCCAGCGTGACATCATCGCAATGAGCCGCGCCGGTGGCAGGCTCGCATTCACCGCCGCAATCAACACGCCTTGCGAAATGAAGTTGGAGAGCAAATAGCCCAACACCACAATCACCACCGCGGTCAGGATGTGCGGGATATAGACCAGAAACGACTGGGCAAATTGATTGACCGGCTGGAGATTGAGCGCGCCGAGTCCCGCGACCGTCGCGAAGGCGACGATGATCCAGTAGGCGGCACGGCCGACGAGGTGCGACGGGTCCGACTTCAC
>JBDTPK010000127.1:0-7388 GCA_039932735.1 Nitrospirota bacterium | reverse complement strand
CATGAGGCGAGGGAAGATATGATGACAATAGAGTCCCATCGGATCTCGTAGTATAGCGGAATCTTGTGACCCCAAGAGGGCTGTGTTAGATTCGGTGGTCCTGTATCGACCCATCAGCGGCCAGCGTTCAACCATCAGCGTCCTGAGCGGGATCGGTGTGACAGCAGAAGGCTGAACGTGTCCCATCGTACTATGAGCAAGACCTACGATCATCAGACCCTTGAAGTAAAATGGCAGGCCTATTGGGAGCAGCACCGAACCTTTCGCGTGACTGACGACCGAAGCAAGCCGAAGTTCTACTGCCTCGACATGTTCCCCTATCCATCCGGTTCGGGCCTCCACGTTGGTCATCTTGAAGGCTACACCGCAACCGACATCGTTTCCCGCTACAAACGTATGAGAGGCTTTAATGTGCTGCACCCGATGGGGTGGGACGCATTCGGGCTCCCTGCGGAACAGTATGCGGTGAAGACGGGAATCCATCCGGTCATCACGACAGCCGGGAACATCGCGACGTTCAAGCGCCAGATGAAACGCGTCGGGCTCTCCTATGACTGGGAGCGCGAGATCAGCACGATCGATCCCGCGTACTATCGTTGGACACAGTGGATCTTCTTGAAACTGTTCGAACGAGGGCTGGCCTACGTGGCGGAAGTACCGGTGAACTGGTGCCCCGCGCTGGGGACGGTGCTCGCCAATGAAGAAATTATCGATGGCAAGAGCGAAGTCGGCGGGTTCGATGTGGTGCGCAAACCGATGCGCCAATGGGTGTTGAAGATCACAGCCTATGCCGATCGGCTGCTCGAAGATTTGAAGCTGGTCGAATGGCCGGCCAGCACATTGGAGATGCAAAAGAATTGGATCGGCCGATCGATCGGCGCGGAAGTCGAGTTCGATCTGGCCGGCGTTCCTGGTACGGTTCGGATTTTTACGACGAGACCCGATACCCTGTTCGGCGCGACCTATATGGTGCTGTCCCCGGAACACCCGTTAGTGACGGTCGTCACGACTGTGGATCGCTGCACCGATATCACCGCCTATCGCGAGGCAGCGGCCAGAAAAAGTGAGCTCCAACGGCAGGAACTCGACAAGGAAAAGACCGGGGTCTTCACCGGCGGCTATGCGGTGAATCCGGTGAACAACGAGCCGCTGCCCATTTGGATTGCCGACTACGTGTTGATGGGTTACGGGACCGGGGCCATTATGGCTGTGCCGGCGCACGACGAGCGCGACTGGGCCTTTGCGAAGACCTATGGATTGCCGCTTCGTGAAGTCATCGCGGGCGGTCAGGTTGAACAAGAGGCCTTCGTCGCGACAGACAAGGGGACCGCGATCAATTCGAGGACGTCGGACGGAAGCTTTACTATTAATGGGCTGACGCCGACTGATGCCATTCCGAAAATCACGGCCTGGTTAAAATCGCAGGGCAAGGGGCGCAAGGCCGTGAACTATAAGTTGCGGGATTGGCTCTTCGCCCGCCAGCGGTATTGGGGCGAGCCCTTTCCAATTGTGTGGGTCGATGGTCAGGCCCTTCCGCTTCCGGAAGAGCAGTTACCCATATTGTTGCCGGAGACCAACAACTTTAAGCCGTCCGGGAACGGCGAAAGCCCGCTCGCAAATCTCACCGACTGGCTGACAACCACCGACCCGATCAGCGGAGCCCCAGCTCGCCGTGAAACCAACACGATGCCTCAGTGGGCCGGCTCCTGCTGGTATTATCTGCGATTTATCGATCCTAGAAATTCTAGCCACCTCGTCGATCCAGCACAGGAGTGCTACTGGATGCCGGTGGATCTCTACATCGGTGGCAGCGAACATGCTGTGCTCCATTTGCTCTATGCGCGGTTTTGGCACAAGGTGCTGTACGACATCGGAGTCGTCAGTACGACGGAGCCGTTCAAGAAGCTGGTGCATCAGGGGATGGTGCTGGGAGAAGATAACCAGAAGATGTCGAAATCCCGCGGCAACGTCGTGAATCCCGATGAGATGATGGATCAGTTCGGAGCCGACGCAGTGCGGCTCTATGAAATGTTCATGGGGCCGCTGGAGGCCGTGAAGCCCTGGAGTACGAGGGGTGTGGAAGGGGTCACGCGGTTTCTCGAACGGGCCTGGCGACTCATAGTGAATGAAGGGGGCCGTGTGTCGAGCGCCGTGGTAGGCACAGGGCCTTCTCTCGAACACCGGCGGCTGCTCCACCAGACGATCAAAAAGGTGACCGAGGATATTGAAGACTTGCGATTCAATACGGCGATCGCTCAGATGATGGTGTTTACCAATGAAATGACGAAGGCCGAGCAGCGCTCCCGGGCCCTGCTTGAACCCTTCGTCCTGATCCTGGCACCCTTCGCGCCCCATGTGGCGGAAGAATTGTGGGAAGTGTTGGGTCACCAGCCGAGCGTGTCTCAGCAGGCTTGGCCGATCTTTGATCCGGCTATGACGGTGAGCGATCGGTTGATCATTCCGATTCAGGTAAATGGGAAATTGCGGGCCAAACTCGACGTAGGTGCCGACGCCAGTCGCGAGCAGGTTGAAGCACTGGCTCGCACGCAGGCCGCGGAGTGGCTACAAGGCAAGGAGCTGAAGAAGATTGTGTACGTCGAAAAAAAACTGATGAACTTTGTGGTGTAATAGGATGTTGAAAGAGCCCACCAGGAAGGGAAGGATGGCACGGTGAGTCCCCTGTGCTCGCGCAACGCGCGGCCTCTGAAGGACGGGGAGCGAGCGGCCAGGTACCCTCTTTACTCGCAGAACGCGCACGATAAGAATGTGCTCGTTCGATGCGCGCAGTTGAGGGCAGCCTTGGCCGCTCCCTTAGAGAGAGATGAAGAGGATCGGAAGGCCCTCGCCCACCCATTTTAAGCGTGCTGAGGGTGTTCCGGCATCAGCACCGTACGTAAGGTTCCAACGGTGCATGGTGTATGTATAGGATTTTTTCGCAGCCTGCTGAGGGAATACTGAGTGCTGGAACTAGAGACAAGGAATCATGTGATTTGGAATGAGGGGGCGTACCACCTTTCTATGTTCAGCGTGTATGTCTCAGCACTGTGTTTGTCTCTCGCCCTACTGAGTGGCTGCGGCTATCAATTCCGTGTGGAAGGAGCTGGACCCACGATTGGGGGAGCGGCTGTGGCGGCTTCGTCCACGTCCCCGCCACCGCGGTTGGTCGTTCGGACGTTGGAAAATAGAAGTTTTGAGCCGAACTTGGAAATTCGCTATACCAACTATCTGCGCCATGAGTTTTCCTCAGGCAGCGGGGCGCAGATCGTTCAAGATTCTGAGGCAGCCGATCTTGTGTTGTCAGGGCAGATCCTCTCGGTTATTCTTCCGACGCTCAGTTTCACCCAAACCACTACGCTCGAAACCCGCGCAGAGGTGGTTGTGATGGTCAAGGTGGAAGAAACCAGGACGCAACGTGTCGTATGGGCGCAAGTGGCAAAGGGCTCGTCGGAGTTCTACGTGACAACGGACTTGCAATTTAACCGCGCCCTGCAGAACCGAGCGTTGGAACAAGCGGGTCGTTTCATCGCCGAGGACTTGGCCTCCCGCTTTCTGCTCCAGTTGGAATCAGGACAGTTGGAAAAGCCGACCGCACGTCATGCATCGGACAACGTGGATAGCCCCATCAAATAAATCGGATACCCACTATGGCCTCTTCCATTTCTCATGCCCAGCTCAATGCGCAGCTTGCGCAAGGAACGGTCTCGCCGCTGTATGCGGTGGTCGGCGAGGAAGATTTGCTGCGGGATATGGCCCTCGGTGCCTTGAAGTCCGCGTTGTTGGGGGAAGGCGAGAGCGACTTCAATTGCGATCTCTTCTATGGGGACGACGTGAGCGGGGCTGAGATTGTCACCTGTGCTTCGGAGATAGCCGTGTTCGCGGCTCGGCGAGTGGTGGTGGTGAAGGCGGCCGATAAACTTCCGGCCCGAGAGTGTGATGTGATCCTTTCCTATTTGAAGGAGCCGAATGATTCCACGGCTGTGATCTTTGTCGCGTCGAAACTTGACGGACGACTCAAGTTTACCCAGGCCCTCACAAAAGCCGCGGTGACAGTCGATTGTTCCCCTCTCAGAGAGACGCACTGGCTTTCATGGCTTAAACAGGACGCTGAACGGATCGGGATCCGGCTCAACGACGAGGCGTTTGATGTGCTCAAAGAAGCCTGTGGTGGCTCGCTCTACTCGGTTCGGCGCGAACTGGAAAAGCTGGCTGCGTATGTCCCGCCCGGTCAGATCGTCACTGCCGCTGATGTCGCGATCTTGCGTGGAACGGAGCCAGGCGCGTCAGTGTTTGATTTGATGTTGGCGATCGGCGTGAAACATCGGGGGCGGGTCTTGGCGATCCTGGCCAGGAATGTGGAAGCGGGAGAGGCCCCATTGAGAATCCTTGGCTCACTGGCCTGGCAATATCGGAGACTCTGGAAGGTCAAGGAAGTCGCACGACAAGGAGGGCGCGAGGGAGAGGCTGCTCGGACGTTGCGTATGGATCCCCATAAAGTGCGAGCATTTCTCGATCAATTTTCCGACGCCCACCTGCATGAGGCGCTTCGGTTATTTTTGGAGGCCGATGCCAAGCTGAAGGGTGGAAGTGCTGGACGTCCCGTGCGAGTTCTTGAAGATGTGTTGTTGCGGCTATGCGATCGTGCCCAGGTCGTTGCGCGTCCCCCCTCACCGAGCCGTGGCACCGGGATTCCGCAACCGGTGAGAGCGAGAACCATTTCGAACGTGCGAACGATTACGAGGGGGAGGAAGACAAGGAGTTGACGTGGAGGGTGAGTCGAGCAATCCGGCGCGAAGCCGTATTCCGTTTCATCACGCCCTTCGTTGCGGCCTTGCTGATGGCCGAGGTGGCGTGACGCAGGGATACTTTCGCATCCTCAACCTTCTTATCGGCCACAGCCGCTTGGACTTTCTTCACGAGGCTTTTAAGGGTGCTCATCGTCACACGGTTACGGTTTTGCCGCTTCACAGATTGACGGGCTCGGCGAATCGTCGATTTATGTACAACCGGCATAGTAGACTCCTCAAATAAAGAACGCACTTGTACCACATGATTCTCCGAAGCGTCAAGGTGAGCCATTCTATTAAAGGACAAACCTATGTCAACTATTAATGCCCGTGACCGTTTAATCTTGGCCCTCGATGTGCCCTCACGCGAGGAAGCCGACCGGCTTCTCGATCGCGTGCAGGATCAGGTCGTGTTTGTGAAGGTGGGACTCGAACTGTACACCGCCGCTGGGCCTGAGATGGTTCAGCGCCTAATTGCACAAGGCAAGCAGGTGTTTCTGGACCTCAAGTTTCTCGATATCGAGGAAACGGTTCGTCGGGCCACGGCGCGTGTTGCGGCGATGGGCGTAGAATTCCTCACGGTCCATGCCAACCGGAAGGCGCTGGTCGCAGCCGTTCAAGGCCGTGGAGCGTCCACACTGAAACTGTTGGCGGTGACGGTGTTGACCAACTTCGACAGTCAGGATCTCCGTGATATGGGCATTCAACGGAGCGTCCAGGACTTAGTTGCCGCGCGCGCACTCTTGGCCTCTGAAGTAGGCTGTGATGGGGTGGTGGCCTCAGGCGAAGAGCCTGCGATCCTCCGCCCAAAAGTCGGTCCGAGATTTCTGATCGTCACGCCCGGCGTGCGTCCTTCCGGCGAAGGTGTCGATGATCACGCCAGGGCGACCACACCGACCCAGGCGATTTCGGCAGGGGCCGACTATTTAGTGGTCGGTCGACCCATCAGAGATGCGTCAGATCCTGCTGCCGCAGCCGCCGCTATTCTCACGGAAATGCAGGCGGCCTTCGATGCCAGGGGCTGATACACGACAATCGTCGTAGCTCTCAATGGAAACGAGAAGCGCGGAAGAATCTCTTCACCATTGACGCGTGCCGTCATGCCTGGTTGCGGGTCTTCTTCTGTCTTTGCTAAGATCTCCTCCACCAGAGAATCTGTGTCGAATGCCTTCTCAGTATGGTGGGTGTAGCTCAGTTGGTTAGAGCGCCGGATTGTGGATCCGGAGGTCGCGGGTTCGAAACCCGTCACTCACCCCACTCAAACGCGAAACGCAGCCACCAAAGCAGAGTTTGAGCGTTTCGAGTCTCCCGAATGTTGTAGGAGCTAGAGTGGAGCTACACTTTTTGGAGGTTGTGTGCTTACAGTTTTCTCCATCCCAAGCGCAAAGTCTTCTACCACCGCTCCATCGTTCCTCGCAGGCTTCAACCCTACTTTCGGGGTCGTGAGCAGCTTTGGCCCGGTCTCAAGACAAACGGCCCCGACGAAGCTAAGCTGAAGTCCTTGCAGTGGGACACTCGCGCCCAGAGAGTCTTTCTCACCCTCAAGAAACATCGAGGCCGCATGACCCCGGCTAAGATTGAAGCCCTCATAGCACACTGGATGGACAGCCAACTGGAGGAATTTGAAGAAGCCCTTGCAGACTTTCCGATGGACGATGAAGACCGAGGCGATTTCGACTTGATTCGAATCGGCCTCACGGAAGACCTCTACTAGGACTTAGACCGATGCAACTATCAGCGTGTGGAGCAAGAGGTCGACGAGATCCTGAAGGCTGCTAGTCTACCCCTACTCGCCCATGACTCCGTTGGGTTCAAGCGTCTGTGTCGCAGGTTGATCCGGGCCAAGATGGACCTCCTCAACACCCAGGGCGAGAGAGGGAGAAAGGAATGTACCGGGAGCACCAGAGACCGGCCACGGTCCTTGCTCCCGCGCCTCCAGTCAAGAAGAGTCCATTGTTCTCTGTGGGCGTGGATAAGCTGGCAGAGACGCCTCGCGCGGCACGGTCGGCCAAGCCGCTCAAGGTGGAACTCTTGAAGTTCGTGAAGCTGATTGGAGGCGACAGGCCGATGACAGCTATCACGAAGGGGGATTGCCGACTCTACAAAGAGCATCTGTTGAACGACCGAAAGTTGTCGATGATGACGACTGCCAAGCACCTGTCTGCGGTGGTTGCGGTCTTCATCTGGGCCACGCTCCAAGGTTACGCCTCAATTGAGAATCCCGCCAAAAGACTCGCCCCCTCTAAGAAGATCATCCGCAAGACGATGAAGAAACGCCGACCATTTACTGACGCGGAGCTGTTGCGGGTGTTTGGCTCGCAGGAATTTCTCACCCAACGAGATACCAATGCCCCTCGCTATTGGATTCCACTGCTCTGTCTCTTTGACATTTGTCGACGGGAAGAAGCCAGTCAGCTGTCACTAGCAGACATTCAGGAAGAACACGGTATCCCGTTTCTGACACTGAAGAAGGACGCACTGCTTACGCAAACCCTAAAAAGCGACGGAACACAGCGACGGGTTCCCCTGCATCCGTCCCTCGTACAGCTCGGATTTCTTGACTACGTGAAGACTGTCAACGATCACCTGAAATTCTCCCCGGTG
>JBDTPK010000126.1:0-7389 GCA_039932735.1 Nitrospirota bacterium | reverse complement strand
GATCCCTCCAGGCGACCATCGAATCGCAAGGAATGCGGATTCGCGAACTGGAAGAGGCACTCAGCCGCTCCCGCGAGAAAACTCCGCCTTCGGCATCAGAATAACGGATCATCGCGACTGCCCTTTCTCTGGTCGTTGCCGGAGATCAAGACGTTTAAGTCGTTGCCGGCTACGCGCCGGACTATTCTGTGAGAAAGGCCTATGAGACGAACAAGATGAACACCCTGAAGTTGATGGACGCCTCCCGGACCGCCAATGAAACGAAAGACGATTACGTGGACACCTTATAAGAATATCACCGCGCTGCGCTCAACTTAGTAATGTGCAGCCGGTCAGTCGATTGAGAAATGATCTTCTCTCTCATCGTCTGCAGGCCCGTTCTACGCCAGTGACAGGCGGCATGAAGACGCCCTAATTAGACACTGTGCCGAGTTGGGCACCCCTTCTGTCCTCGCTTGCGAGAAGGACGACGATGCATGTGTCCTGCTCTCCATACTGTGGAACATCGTCCAATAAGTGCCCAGCCTACAGGGAGTCGGATGGCCAGAGTGCAGTCTGCCATAGGACACAGGAGAAGCACCAATGAGTAGATTCTGGTCCGCCATGGGGAGTTCTGGCGGCGCAGGCGGCCCGAAAATGCTTATCACACCGAGTGCCTGGTCTCCGGTCAAGATCTTAGTTACACGCGTGCTGTTCGTCCTCTTGCTCTTCTGTCTGATGTTCAGCCTCCTTTGGGTGGATCGAGACGGGTTGCGCGATCAGAGTGACGGCGAGATCTCCTTCAGCGATATCGTGTACTTCACCATGATCACTGTGTCCACGGTCGGCTACGGAGATATCGTGCCCGTGTCCACGCGCGCCAGACTCCTGGATGCGCTGGTGATTACGCCGATTCGTTTGGGAATCTGGGTTCTCTTCCTGGGCACGGCCTATCAACTGATCATTCGACAATATATGGAGGGGTATCGTATGGCAAAGCTTCAGGCGACCTTGAGCCGGCATATCATTATCTGCGGCTTCGGCCATACCGGTATGTCCGCGGCGAAAGAACTGATGGCTCGGGGTGTGAAAGCGGAGCAGATCGTAGTGATCGACACCCTTGAAGAACGGGTCCGGTTGGCTGGGTCTTTAGGGATTGCCGCCTTTCAGGCCGATGCCACGCAGGAAGCGGTCTTAGGCGATGCCGTCATCGAAAGAGCCAAGGCCGTCATCATCGCGGCAGGCCGCGACGACTCGAGTGCGCTGACGCTCTTGACCGCCCGCCATTTGAATCCGACGGTGCGCATCATCGTGAGCGCGAAAGAGGAAGAAAAAGTAAAACTCTTCAAGCAGGGAGGTGCCGACGCTATCGTCTCCCCCGCCACATTCGGCGGCTACATCATTGCTGCCGCCGTCGACCATGGCCACATGGTGCAGTATCTCGACGATCTCCTCACGGCAGGAGGACAGGTCAGTTTGCTCGAACGCACAGTTGAGCCTGTTGAAATTGGAAAAACTCCGGCGGATCTCAAGCCGGATGTCTTGCTCCGACTCTACCGAGGCGGCGCAATATTATCACTCTTGGAGTTGGAGCAGGCCGGGCGGCTACAGGCCGGCGACATTCTGGTGTTGTTAACCAACACCCAGAACAGATCGGCATAAACGCTCCATTCCAGCTGAATGACGCACACCGTTCGCGCATTCATGTATCTTGGCTACGCATCTTCAGCCCCATTCTTGATGCTCGCGCCGGACCCCAACACCCGGTTGATCGTGAGTCCCTGCACAAGAATCGAGAAGACCACTACCGCATACGTGATAGTGACCACCGCCTCGCGCATCTGACCAGCAGGCAGCGATAGGGCCAAGGCCACAGAAATGCCGCCGCGGAGTCCACCCCAGGTCAGGATCGTAATCGTGCGTACGCTGAACTCTCGCACCAGACTGAATAATTTTATTTGCAATCCCACGCTGATCCACCGCGCCGCCAGCACCAATGGAATTGCCACCAGACCGGCTACGAGGTATGTGCGCTGAAAACTGAGGACCAGCACTTCAAGGCCGATGAGGACAAAGAGCACGGCGTTGAGTAATTCGTCGAGCAATTCCCAAAAGCTATCGAGATGTTCCCTTGTCGTTTCGGACATGGCCCACTGGCGGCCATGATTGCCGATCAACAACCCCGCCACGACCACGGCGATCGGCCCTGACGTATGGAGCACATCGGCAAGACCGAAACTCCCCATCACGAGCGCCAACGTGATTAAGATCTCGACTTGATAGTTATTCACCGATCGGAGCATGCGATAGGCGACGTAGCCAAGCGCCAGACCCAAGGCCGCGCCCCCAAGTGCCTCTTCCGCAAAGAGCACGAGCACGTCGGTCATGTTCACCGAGTCCTTCGGCAGAAGGTTCAGCACCACGAGAAAGATCACGACGCCGACCCCGTCGTTGAACAGCGACTCCCCCACGATCTTCATTTCAAGCGGCTTCGGCAGGCGGGCTTGCCGGAGGATGCTCATGACAGCGATGGGATCGGTCGGAGAAATCAGCGCGCCGAACAGCAGGCAATAGAGGAAGGGTAATGGGAGACCGACAAGATCGAACAAGAAATAGCCGAGGCCGCCGATGATCAGGCTCGACAGAATCGTCCCCACGACGGCCATGGTCCCGATGACCCACTTGAGATCCAGCAACTCATCCAGTTTCACATGTAAGGCGCCGGCAAACAGCAAAAGTCCCAACATGCCGTGCATCAACGCCTCGTTGAAGTCGATGGCACGGATGAACCGTTGCGCCTCCGCTTCGACCCCGAATCCCAGCTTGCCTAACCCCAGCAGCACCAGGGAGAATACGAGTGCCACCGCCATCAAGCCGATCGTAATCGGCAACTTTAACAACCGATGGTTCACATAGCTGAATAGCGCAGCCAGACAGATCAGAATTGTCAGCGTATGGATCAGCGACACAATCTCTCTTTCTGTCTTTCCTTGAAATTGGTCGCTGCTTAGAGAAGGAGCGACCCTGTTGTCTTTCGCATCGAGGCGATTGTACCTGGGGACTGCACAACCTCCAAGGGCAAGGGTGTCCGTAGACTCACGTTTGTCGGCAAGGAGGGGTCCCGGAGTTGAAATGCCGGCAACCGAGCTCTCCGGCTAATCGATCGCGGAGCTACCATAAATAGCACATCTGCGGGTTGCGTACGCCTCACCACCGTAGTAACGTGACATGAGCGCCCGGATACGGGCATGCGGTGACCAGAAATTCTGTTGCCCCCTCTTCCACTGATAAGTGGCCTGACACAATGGAACTGACAGGAACGAATTACGAAGATTTTCGCACCCTGGCCGGAAAACTGCTCACGGTCCAGGATGAAGAGCGTCGAAGGATTTCGCGCGATCTGCACGACGACGTCAACCAACGTCTCGGCGCGATCGGGCTTCAGCTGGACTCATTGTGCCGGCATCTTCCGGAATCTCCGGTCGCTCTTCGCCGTCAGATCAGAACCATACGCAGGCATGTCAGCGAACTGTCCGACGATGTCCGTCAACTCGCCTATCAGTTTCACCAAACTACTGTGGAAGATCTCGGGTTTGTCGTAGCCCTCCAGCGTTATATCAACGACTTCGTCAAACGCACCGGCATCAGAGCTCGATTTATAAAACCTCGTGCACACACCCTTATCCCGCTACGCGTGGCGACCTCGCTGTATCGGATTGCACAGGAGGCGTTGGGAAACGTCGGACTGCATGCCAAGGCATCGGAGGTAATGGTCGAACTGCTGGTCACATCGGATACCCTCCGCTTGACCATTCACGACAATGGTATCGGCATGAACCTTGAGGAGAGACGATCCCGAGCTACAGGACTCGGCATGCTCAGCATGCAGGAACGGGTCCGTCTGCTGAACGGGACCCTGGAGTGGCAATCAAGGTCCGGAGAGGGAACCAGAATCATTGCGCGCCTTCCTTGGCCAACGGAGCAGCCATGATCAAACCCAAGATACTCCTGGCCGACGACCACACGATGTTCGTCGAAGCGTTGCAGAAGGTGCTTGAGGCGGAGTTTGACCTTGTCGGTTCGGTCGGGGACGGGCGTGCCTTACTGGATGCCGCATCGCGCCTGGCACCGGATGTCATTCTGCTCGATCTGTCTATGCCGCTGCTCAACGGCATCGATGCCGCCCAGTTACTCCGCCGCCTTGTTCCCGACACCAAGGTGGTGTTCCTTAGCATGCACGGCGACCCGACGTATGTAACCGAAGCGTTCCGCGCAGGAGCCTTCGGTTATGTGCTGAAACGGGCGAGCGCCGCAGAGCTCATCCAGGCGATCCGGGCAGCCCTACGCGGCCAGCTGTATGTGTCGCCGTTGTTGGCCAAGGGGATCCTGGATCCGCTCCTCTATCAACGCACGTCCCCGGCCAGTGCCCAAGCCACGCTCACGCTCCGTCAACGCGAGGTACTCCAGCTCATCGCCGAAGGACGATCGTTCAAGGAAATTTCATCGATCCTCTGCATCTCGGTCAAAACAGTCGAATTCCATAGGGCGCGTATTACAAAACAACTCGGAGCGCATACGAATGCCGAGCTTACCAAGTACGCCATGACCCACGGATTGGTTTCTGCCTGAACATATCCCGCGCATCAACTAGGGATCGATCTCGAAGCAACTAGGTGCTACCCTAGTTCTCCTCCATCCATTTTTCCGCGAAAATCGCTGGAACTTCGGCGGGAATCGCATACATAACAGGGTTCACCATTCATCCATGGCGATGTACCGATTGCGACGAGATGAGCAACCGAGTGCTTGTCCGAAATCGTCTTCGCCTGAAAGCACAGCGACGTGTGAGTCCATAGAAGAAGCCGTGTTCATCAATTCCAGCGGTCAAAGCGTTTCATAACTGGCATGCAATGTATTCATTCATCGAGAGACGAGCCCACATTTCGAAGGAAGGCGTCATGGATGATATCTTTTTGCCTCACGGCTCGAGACGGCAAGAGCGTGGAGTTGTGAGAGGGACCATGGGTCACCCTACGCACCTACGCGGGCAGCCTGCACTCGATCATGGCGCATTCAGTCGCAACTACTGTCCCAATTGTGTCGCGCGCGTTGACGAGCCTATGGCGGCCTATCGTTCCGCGGCCCTCTGGGCGCTACTGAATGAAACTGAGTGACGCCGTTTGCAGGACCAGTGAAGGATAGCGAGATAGGGAACGTTTCCAAGAAGCAGACCCTCACATGCCCACCAATGATCAATCAATCGCACGGCCAATGAAGCGTGCGTTAAGAAGCTCATTTGGACCGCGGAGCGACGAGCACTCCTCAACCCGCCGGCCTGATGGCCAATGGCTAGGATTCTCCAAAGGTGCGACCCATGGATGGGAACAGGAATAAGACCGACATCCCTGATACCTCAGTAGGCGATCGTCAGGCCCGTCGTGTCCGATGGGGAGACACAGTACGGGTTGCCTTTATGGCTTGGCTGGAGGACGGAACGTTGATCGATTCTTCGATCGGCAGCGAGCCGCCAACCTTCACGCCAGGGACTCACTCTGTTATGGAGGGTATCGAGCGGCTGGTGATCGGCATGAGCGTCGGAGAATCGAGAACGGAGAAGATTCCTCCCGATTCGGCCTTCGGACCCTACCGACCTGAACTCTCCTGCAGGGTAAGCCGCAGCTGGTTTCAGGCTCAAAAGATCGAGCCGCAGATCGGTCTTGGCATTGAGGTGCGAAAGAAGGACGACACATTGGTGGACATGATTATCACCGGGTTGAACGGCGATCACGTCACCCTTGATGCCAACAATCAGTTAGCAGGCAAGGGCCTCATCGTGCAACTAGATCTCTTGGAAATACTCGATCAACCAGGATCGGGCGTGCAAGCCAAATCGACTCTGGAAACATGGCGGAAGAGGCAGCCCCTATGATGGTATTCGGCTTGCTGCTCGCAGTCCTATTCCTATGGGCCCTGTTCAGGTGGAGGCAGAAGCATCGATGGTCCCCCCGCGGCAGAAAAAACAAACCGCTTCGACGGTTTTCCATCCGTCTGTTCTAGCTCGCATGATTCATGGCGGTTCGTCGAGAAATCGCGCAGGCGCCATGCGAGACAGGCGCGCGGAGCCGCGAGGGAGGGAGGCATACTTGAAACAGTATGTTGACCGACCGAACGACGAGCCCGTCTGCCTGGACGCCGAGCCACCGCGTCCAGACTTGTCGTAGCGGCAAATCCGCGATTGCAGAAGAAGCGTTCATGAAGAATGCGGGCTGGGGATAGCCACCTCTTGCGCCTGCCTGAACAGGCAGAGGCGGAATATGCGGATGTCCTCGATCGGGATCGTTGCAATGATGATGAAAGGAACGAACGATGATGATTTCCAAAACCGCCATTTTTCGCAAGCTGCTTCTCATCCTCCCAATCCTTACAATCGGCTTCTGGCTCTTCGCACAAAAAGGGTGCGAGCTGACACCTCATGCCTCACCCACTCACGCATTGGAAGCAGAAGCAGGATCTACGCCGCTGAAACCAAAGAGCAGGCCCTCCGAGCGGGCGAGTGCGCTATTGAGGCAAGCCGCCGACTTGGTCGACAAGAATGACCCGCAAGCTGTGAAGCTCATCCGCCAGGCGATCGCGATTCTGAAACGCGAGATTATGCCCGGGATCGCCGCGCAAGACTATGATCGAGTTTCCATGCCGTCGGCTCTAGGACTGAATGAGACATTTGCGCAACAGCGCCTTGAGGGTATGCACCACGTTCCAAATGCTTTCCTGTAAGGAATCGGAACTCATACCGAATCCTATGATACGAGACGTCGAGAGCCTACGGACTCTAGCCTCCCTCCCGGATGAACGATCATTACCAACAATATTGGGAGAACTGTCATGAATCGAAACGGACGGGGAGCATTTTCAGAAGCCCCACCCAGACTTACCTGTTACGGTTGTGGGAAACCCATTGATCCCAAACATGAGGACACGCTGGTCGAAATGGTTGAAGGTCGGTGGTCACAAGACGGGGACATGATCAGGTGGCATCAAAATTGTTTCAATCATTATCTCGACGAAGGGGAAGAAACCTGATGGCGGAGCGGACCGCGAGGGTGCCCCTTCTTCCGGCATCCTGAGCCGGCCAATGTCCCACACAGATACAGCGGGAGAGCATGAGCATTTACTTGCGCATTCGTGCAGAATTCATCGCGCAGAAGAGGTCATCTCTATGACAAAGACACAGGTCTACAGGCCGTTGACGGGTGTAGTGCGGTGGGGGGAGGTCCTGATGCTGGGTTTGCTGAGTCTCAATGGCTGCGATTACTGGCCGGCGGCGCTTCAGAGTCAAATCGAAGGGCTTCGGACTGAGCTCGATGACGCGTTGGACGACCGACAGCGACTTGACCAGGAATTGAGGGGCTT
>JBDTPK010000125.1:0-7443 GCA_039932735.1 Nitrospirota bacterium | reverse complement strand
GAACTATGCTCATCGACTGGTTCACCGTCGGTGCCCAGGCGCTGAACTTTCTGGTGCTCGTGTGGCTGTTGAAGCATTTTCTTTATCAGCCAATACTCAACGCTATCGATCTGCGGGAGAAGGGCATTGCCACGAAACTCGCGAGCGCTAACGAAAAGGAAGCCGCCGCGAAAAAGGAGCACGATGATCTGGCCGGCAAGAACAAGTCATTCGATGAACAGCGGGGAGCGCTGCTGACCAAGGCCACCGACGACGCAAAGGCCGAGCATGATCGGCTGGTCGGCGAGGCGCATAAAGAGGCGGATCAGTTCCGCGCCGCGCAAGCAACTGCGTTGAAGAACGACCAGGCCAGGCTCGGCAAAGAGATAACGCGTACCGCCACTCAGGAAGTGTTTTCCATCGCGCGAAAAGCACTCGCAGATCTGGCAACGGTTGGTCTGGAGGAACGTCTTGGAGCAGTGTTCACTCGGCGGCTGCGCGAGATGGACGGGAAGGCGAAGGAAACTCTGGCCGCGGCGCTCAAGACTTTGAAAGAACCAGCCGTAGTGACCAGCGCCTTCGACTTGCCTGCCGCGCAAAGGGCGACCATACAGAACGCGCTGAACGAGACGTTCTCGGCCGCTGTCCCTTTGCGCTTCGAATCGGGGCCTGACACGATCTGCGGAATCCAACTGACGGCCGGCGGGCAAAAGGTTGGCTGGAGTATTTCGGACTATCTCGCTTCGCTCGACCGCGCGGTGGGCGTCCTTCTCGACGCCAAGCCTGGGGCGCCTGCCGCTCCACCGAAAACGGCCACACCGTGAAGTTAGCCTTATGAGCGAACCCGGAACCTTGCAGGCCGCGGTGGATAATGCATTCGGCACTGTACACGAGGGGCTCGAAGCATTCAAGCCTCAACTGACGCCTCGCGAGGTGGGAATCGTAACGAGCGTCGCT
Organism: Nitrospirota bacterium; assembly: GCA_039932735.1. Classification (GTDB taxonomy): domain Bacteria; phylum Nitrospirota; class Nitrospiria; order Nitrospirales; family Nitrospiraceae; genus Palsa-1315. Next base: position 6,507 of record JBDTPK010000125.1, on the reverse strand, counting down.
GTTGGAATCGCAACTGTATCCGGCCTTCCCGGAGTCGGGTATGAGGAACTGGTGCGCTTTCCGGGCGGCATCCTTGGAATTGCCTTCAACGTAGACGCCGAGGAGATTGGTGTCGTGTTGCTGGGCGATTTCCAGGACATACATACCGGCGACGAAGTGGAACGAACCGGCCGTGTGATGGACGTAGCGGTGGGTGAAGGTCTGTTGGGCCGTGTGATCGATCCGATGGGTAACGCTCTCGATGGGCAAGGACTGGTGGCTTCGGACAGGCGCTTGCCGATCGAACGCCCCGCCCCGCCGATTATGGATCGGGCGCCGGTCGATGTACCATTGCAGACCGGGCTGAAGGCCGTCGATGCGCTTGTTCCAGTGGCACGTGGACAGCGTGAACTGATTTTGGGAGATCGGCAGACAGGTAAGACCGCGATCGCGGTCGACACGATTCTCAATCAGCGCGGGCAGAACGTGATCTGCGTATATTGTGCGATTGGCCAGCGCGCGTCCGCCGTCGCCAAGGTGGTCGCCAACCTCCGCGACAAAGGCGCCATGGAATACACCGTGGTGATGGTGGCGGAGGGCAACGTCGCACCGGGCCTTGTATATATCACCCCTTACGCTGCGACCAGCATTGCCGAATACTTTATGGAAAAGGGCCGCGATGTGCTCATCGTTTACGACGATCTGACGCATCACGCGCGCGCATATCGAGAGCTGTCCCTTCTTCTCCGCCGTCCGCCCGGCCGTGAAGCCTTTCCCGGCGACATCTTCTACATCCATTCGCGCATGCTCGAAAGAGCAACGCATCTGAGCAAGGAGCGTGGTAGTGGATCGCTCACCGCGCTTCCTGTCATCGAGACTACCGCCCAGGATATTTCCGCCTATATTCCGACCAATCTGATCTCAATTACTGACGGCCAGATATACCTTTCGCCGACGTTGTTCGAACTGGGTGTGCTGCCCGCGATTGAAGTCGGCAAATCTGTTTCTCGAGTGGGCGGGGCGGCGCAGCGGCCGGCTTATCGATCAGTCGCCGGTGACCTTAAGCTGGCCTATTCGCAGTTCGAAGAACTGGAATCCTTTACAAAGTTCGGCACGCACCTCGATGACGCCACTCGAAAGACAATCGACCACGGAGAGCGCATTCGGGTGTGTCTCAAGCAGGCGGAATCGAACCCGTGGTCGATCGAGGAGCAGATCTGTGTTCTGTTGGCTTTAGCGTCCGGGCTGTTCGACCCGGTGCCACTGGGGAAAGTGAGCGAGGCCGAGGCAGCACTGCAGAAGGCTGCGAGTCAAATCCCTGCCGATGTTGCGGGGCGGTTCAAATCAGAGGACAAATTGAGTGACGCTGATCGGAAGGTGGTTCTCGATATTGCCAAGCGCACGCTGGCCCCATTCCAGCCCAAACCCGAGGCGAAAAAGTGAGCGGAAATATCGAGAGTCTGCGCCACCGAATCGATTCCGCAGGGGACCTGGAAGGCGTGGTTCGAGCCATGAAGGCGTTGGCCGCATCGAGCATAGGACAGTACCAGAAGGCCGTCGAAGCGCTCGACGACTACTATCGCACGGTGGAACTTGGCCTGTCGGTGTGCCTTCGGCAGGCAAGTGCCGCGACGCCGGCACCGGACAGAAAGCCTAAAGTGGGACAGCCAATCGGCGTTCTTGTATTCGGTTCGGATCAGGGTCTGGTCGGCCGTTTTAACGACGTTGTCGCGGATCTGGCCGTTAACACCGTGAAGGCGTTGCCGGGAAAGGTACAGAAGATCTGGGCAATTGGGGAGCGCGTGCATTCATTGCTCTTGGACGCGGGGATCGCGCCCGTCGGCCTTCTGGCCGTTCCTGTCTCCATCCATGCCATCACGCCGCTCGTCGGCCAGATCCTGATTGAGCTTGGAGCCGCCCGTGAGAAGGGCGAGGTAGTCGATGTCTACGTCTTCCATAACCGTCCGAAATCCGCAGCGGTTTATGCGCCTGTCAGCCGGCGGTTGCTGCCGCTCGACGATTCGTGGCAAAGCAAGCTCACGTCGACACCGTGGCCTTCCCAACGACCCAACCAGAAGGCAATTCCGGAAATTATTGGCGACGCCAGTCTGACGCTTAAGTCATTCGTCAGGGGATACCTCTTCGTGTCGCTGTTTCAGTCGTGCGCGGAGTCCCTCAATAGCGAGAACGCCAGCCGACTGGCGGCAATGCAGCGGGCCGAGAAGAACATCAAAAACATCGTTGAAGATCTCAATCAGAAATTCCATCGCGTTCGGCAGGCGTCCATCGATGAGGAACTTTTCGATGTGGTCTCTGGCTTCGAGGCGCTCAGCGCGAAGGGCAAATAGGAGTAGGTCGAAGAATATGAAAATCAACCCTCACGATTATCGTGTTTCGCACGGCAAAAAACTTAAGCTCGACGAATGGCCGACGGTTGGGAAGCCTATCTGCAAGTCAAAAAAACAGTACCGCGAACTTCTGGAAGAAAACGTTGAGCAACTATCCGCGTTGCAGCGCCTTCACTACGCATCGAATCGGTACGCCTTGCTGATTATTTTTCAAGGCATGGACGCGGGCGGAAAGGACGGCGCCATCCGGCACGTCATGTCCGGAGTGAATCCGCAAGGCTGCGAGGTTCACAGTTTTAAGCAACCGACGCCAACTGAACTGGAACACGACTTTCTATGGCGAACCACACGTGTGCTTCCGGAACGCGGGCGGATCGGCATCTTCAACCGGTCTTACTACGAAGAAGTATTGATCGTTCGAGTGCATCCGGAACTTCTTCTCAGGCAGCAGTTGCCTGAGGATCTGCGCGACGAGAAACACATCTGGGATGAGCGGTATCGCTCCATTGTGGACTTCGAAGGCCACCTCCATCGCAACGGCACTCGAATCATCAAGTTGTTCCTTCACCTTTCAAAGGATGAACAAAAACGCCGCTTCCTCGAACGCATCGACGAAGCGGATAAGAACTGGAAATTCGGTACTGCCGATCTTAACGAGCGGCAGTATTGGGCGCAATACATGGATGCCTACGAGAAGTGTTTGAAAGCAACTAGCAGCCATCATGCGCCGTGGTACGTCGTCCCCGCCGACGACAAACACGACGCTCGCCTGATAGTCTCGCGAATTGTTCTAGATACACTCGGCGAACTTAAGATGGCGTATCCAAAAACCACCCCGAAACGCGAGGAGGAACTCGGAGAGATTCGCAAGTTGCTCGAGAATAAAGAAGACCGGAAGTGCTGAGCAGATAAAAAGAAATGATGGACGGTACCGTTTGCACATTGGCGGACCGCTAGTGGAGGACGCGCTGCCACTTCCGGTGCCGCATTGTGGCCTCCGCGAAAGGCTGAAGGAGAGGAATGGATGAAGATAAATCCCCGGGCCGGCCAGTTGGCTGCTGCGTCAGATCTTGTCGACGTGCCAAAGCTGATCTCGGCCTACTATGAGGACCGTCCTAATCCCGAGGTTCCGGCGGAGGCCATCGCTTTCGGCACGTCCGGGCATCGGGGCTCTTCCTTCGACCGGTCCTTCAATGAATGGCACATTCTGGCTATTACACAGGCAATTTGCCTTTACCGGAGGCGCCAGAATATTGACGGCCCACTCTTTCTTGGCATCGATACTCATGCACTGTCCAGGCCTGCGCTGGCAAGTGCACTCGAAGTCCTCGCGGCCAACGGCGTCGACGTCATGCTTGCGGAAAAGGATATCTACACGCCAACCCCCGTTATCTCGCACGCAATACTGACACACAACCAAGGGCTCACTTCCGGCTTGTCAGATGGAATCGTCATTACGCCGTCCCACAATCCTCCGGAATGCGGCGGATTCAAATATAACCCTCCGCATGGCGGCCCGGCAGAAGAGCAGATCACGTCCTGGATCGAGACGACCGCGAACGGTTTTCTCAAGGACGTGCTAAACGGGCTGAGCCGCATACCCCACGAGAAGGCGGTCTCAGCCGTAACAACTCACAAACACGACTACATGACGGCTTATGTACATGATCTTGAGAACGTCATAGACATGGAGGCAATTCGGGACTCCGGAATCGCCGTGGGCGTGGATCCGCTTGGCGGAGCCGGCGTTCACTACTGGGCACTCATCGCCCGGCACTACGGCCTGAATCTCAAGGTCGTCAATGACGTCGTCGATCCGACTTTCCGTTTCATGACACTCGACTGGGACGGAAGGATTCGCATGGATCCTTCTTCGCCCTATGCGATGCGCTCGCTCGTGGCATTGAAGGATCAGTTCGACATATCCGTCGCCTGCGATACGGACCACGACAGGCATGGCATTGTCACAAAGAGCTTCGGTTTACTACCGCCCAATCACTATCTGGCCGTGTGCATTCACTATCTGTTCGGACATCGTCCCCAATGGGGCAAAACTGCGGCAGTAGGAAAAACAGTTGTAAGCAGTAGTATGATTGATCGCGTCACGGAGAAGCTCGGCAAGAGCCTGTATGAGGTTCCGGTGGGTTTCAAATATTTCGTGGACGGGCTGCTGCACGGCAAGTTAGGCTTCGCGGGTGAGGAGAGTGCCGGCTCCTCATTTCTCCGACGTGACGGCACAGTTTGGACCACGGATAAGGACGGTATCATCGCCGCCCTGTTGGCTGCGGAGATCGCCGCAAAGATGAAGCAGGACCTCGGGCAGATGTATCGTCAGCTTACGAAAGACTGCGGCGACCCGCTTTACAATCGGAGCCAGGCGCCCGCAACCCGCATCCAGAAGGCAGCTCTTGAAAAAATCACTGCCGGGAACATCTACGCGCACGATTTGGCTGGTGACAAAATCTTAGAAATACTGACGGACGCACCTGGGGATGGCATCCCGATCGGTGGGGTCAAGGTCGTCACGCAGAACGGCTGGTTCGCCGCTCGTCCTTCCGGTACCGAGGATATCTACAAGATCTATGCAGAGAGTTTTTCAGATAAAGAGCATCTCCAAAAAATCGAGACGGAGGCACAGGCGATTGTCAGCTCCTCTTTTGACGTTTGATTGACGTTTTTGCGCACACACTTGATGACAGGAGCGATCACCAATCATGACTAACAGCGAAAACAAGAAGTGTGCAAATTCAGTATGCCGTTGCACCGTGCCGGACGGTAAAGAACATTGCGGTCACCAATGCGAAAGCGCGACAAAAGGCGCGAACAGTTCGTGCGAGTGCACACATCCCGCTTGCGTGGCTTCAAAATAGCTTTCGGCAGGATTTGAGAGACCACTGGATTGAAGAAGCTAAAAGGAAAAACCCAATGTCAAAATTTGATTCAGCAGTAGCAGTATTTCATACCCATCCCGATGCCGAACAGGCCGTCAAGGCGCTTCAGGCGGCGGAGATCGATATGCATAACATCTCGATTGTTGCGAAGGATTTTCACACCGATGAGCAGGTCGTCGGCTATTACAACGCCGGTGACCGGATGAAGCGCTGGGGCGGGACAGGCGCTTTTTGGGGCGGATTTTGGGGTCTTTTGTTCGGTTCTGCCTTCTTTGCAATTCCCGGCATCGGGCCTCTTCTCGTAGCAGGTCCGCTGGTGGGCTGGATTGTGGGAGCCCTGGAAGGCGCGACCGTGGTGGGTGGTCTAAGCGCGCTCGGCGCTGGTTTGTTCAGTATCGGAATTCCGAAGGATAGCGTTGTCGAGTATGAAACCGCGGTGAAGAGCGATAAATTCGTTTTGATCGTCAACGGGTCGGCATCCGATGTCGCTAAAGCGAAGGACGTCCTCGGCACTACACAAATCGCTCATCTTGCACATCACCCGCGGGAAACACTTGTCGTTGCAAGTAGGGGATTCTGAGGAGCTTTCTCCGTATTACGGATATTCGGATGGTGCGGGATCAGGTCCATGGACCGCACGATCTCGCAGATCGGCTCCAAACGCGCAACGAATCTGGAAGAACATGCTCCAGCTTTTGTTGCGGGGTTCCTTGATCAACTCAAGATCGACGGCTCGGTCCTGACTCAGGACCTGAACGCCTTACTTCTCAATGCGTAGATTGCCCGTCACGGAGAGTACGCCTTCCACGCCTTTCGCCTGGATGTTCGCGATGTTCTTATGCCCTCGTTGGCGACCACGTCTTCCAAGGGACTCTTCCATTTCTCATTACGGATGGACGGAACAGCTTGATAACTCCATCCTTACTGGCCCGCAGACAAGCCGCTCGTGAATATCGAGATCCAAATTCCGACAAATGCGAAATACAGAGCGATCAGGACGATCCCCTGTTTACGCGTGAGTTTGCCTGCGCGCGCCGCAAGAACAACCGCTACCGACGTCAATATTAGAAGGCTGAAGATGTCGAGCATAGTCAGGGAGGTGAGGACGCCTTGACCGACGACCAACGCCGGTAGAAGAAGGCCCACCAAAATATTGATGGTATTGCTATTAAAAGTTTCCGTGATAGCAGCCGCGCCGCTACCTTTGCGTGCCAGACGTATCGCCGTGATCGAGTTCGGCAGACCAGTGAGAGCGGCGAGCACGAAAGTGCCAAGTATCGGCTGGGGTA
>JBDTPK010000124.1:0-7456 GCA_039932735.1 Nitrospirota bacterium | reverse complement strand
TGAGCACCATCAAGTATCGGAGCTTTAAAGACATGAAGTTCCGCGGTGGTCGGCACATTACCTATCTCGTGTGGGGAATTTTGGCGCTCATGCTCATAGTTGCCTGGCCCCAAGTTATGCTATTTGTCATCTTTGCTGGGTACGCCCTACTTGGTCCGGTCGAACGGCTTGTCGCACTTCTGTCCAAGGTGGCTGGAAAGCGTCCATCGTCCAAGACCGATCAGTCAGTGACGGAATCGAAGGTCTAAGAGGCTACGACGAGGAGTAGTACGCGATTCGCACAGCAGTAAGAGAGCTGGTGAATGGTGCAAACCAGCCTGCGCGGCGCCGAACTCGCCTCTGAGCCAGAACCCACGACACCCGAGTCATGGATTCCGCCTCGCCCCCGTGACAGGGCGTAATGAAGGACCGTGGACGACGTACGTTGTTCATGGCTAAATCAGGGTGGTACCACGGAGCTTCTCAAGCTTCCGTCCCTGGGCTGAGGGGATGGAGGCTTTTTTATTTGTCGGCTTCTGAAAGCGTTCGCCAGCTTCGTTCTCGGCTAGAAAGCATCCTCAATGTACCCCTGAGGGTATTTCTGCGGTGTTTTTCTCGCTTGCGGCCTTGCTGGACAGCCGCTTTGAGCAGCCTCAATGCGAAAGAGAGCATGGAGAGAAAGGAAAAACCATGACACGGATGATAAAAATTTTCGATACAACCTTGCGAGATGGCGAGCAATCTCCAGGGGCCAGTATGAATGTGGAAGAGAAAATCATGGTGGCGAAGCAGCTGGCTCGCCTGGGGGTCGATATCATCGAGGCAGGGTTTGCCTATAGTTCGCAAGGAGATTTTGAGGCGGTGCGGCGGATCGCACAGGAAGTCGAGGGACCGACGGTTTGTAGCCTGGCACGGGCGCGCCCAGAGGATATCGATCGAGCCTGGGAGGCCTTGAAGGGGGCTCCGAAGGTCCGCATTCATACGTTTCTCTCGACCTCGGATATCCATTTAAAACACCAGTTCAGAATGACGCGCGACGAGGCGAGGCAACGCGCGGTCGAGATGGTACAACGAGCGAGGGTCTATGTAAACGATGTGGAGTTTTCGCCCATGGATGCCAGTCGCTCCGATCCAGCCTATCTCTATGAAGTGATCGAGGCGGTGATTGCCGCAGGAGCCGGGACCATCAATATCCCTGATACGGTTGGCTATGCGGTACCACAAGAATTCGGCCGGCTTATTCGAGGCATTCGCGAGCAGGTGCCCAACAGTGGGAAGGCAGTGATCTCTGTTCATTGCCATAATGACCTGGGTATGGCCGTAGGGAACAGCTTGGCTGCAGTGTTCGAAGGGGCGGGCCAAGTCGAGTGTACGATCAACGGAATCGGCGAGCGGGCAGGGAACACAGCATTGGAAGAAATTGTTATGGGGCTCCGAACCAGGAAGGATTTCTATCAAGCCGACACGAAGATTCGCACCGAAGAAATTTCGAAGACCAGCAGATTAGTCAGCAAGATTACCGGCATGGTTGTGCAGCCGAACAAGGCGATCGTCGGGGCGAACGCCTTTGCCCATACATCCGGTATCCACCAAGATGGAGTACTCAAAGACAAGACGACTTATGAAATCATGCGGCCGGAGACGATTGGGCTGGTTGAGAGCAAGATGGTCATGGGGAAACTCTCAGGTCGCCATGCGTTTCGGCAGCGGTTGGTGGAGTTGGGGTATACGCTCTCGGACGAAGAGGTCAACCACGCGTTCGAGCGGTTCAAGAAGTTGGCAGATCAGAAGAAGGAGATCTATGAAGAGGATCTCGAAGTCATTGTCTCCGAAGAGTTGGGCAAAATGGCTGATCGGATTACCTTGAAATCATTTCATGTGGCCAGCGGGACCGATCAGGTGCCAACCGCTACGGTCGAACTCGAGTTCGATGGACAAACGATTTCGCAGACAGGGACGGGCGATGGGCCGGTCGATGCCGTCTATCGGACGATTGCTGCGATCACGCAGACGAAGAGCACGCTCCTCATGTACGTTGTGAAAGCGATCACGGGGGGGACAGATGCTCAGGGCGAAGTCTCGGTCCGCGTTCAAGAAGATGGGCGCACCGTCTCGGGTCATGGAGCGGATACGGACATCATCAAGGCCTCGGCCCGGGCCTATCTCAATGCACTGAACAAGCTATCGTACTTAGCGGGAAGACAGGCGCAGGGCGAGCAGAAGGTCAACTTGATTTAAGGAAAGTGACCACGATACAGTCACGCACTCGGGCTTGAGACCTGGAAGGTATCGATAGCTGTGAGGTGCGCTGTGGTTCATGTTACCCTGGCGGATCGGCCGGAGTTTTTGGCTGGCGATCATACTGTTCTTCGGGAACTTTTGCATCCGGTCAAACAACCGATCGCGGTCAGGTATAGTCTGGCACACGGGACATTGGCCCCTGGTGGTCGGTCGAAATGGCACAGGCTGACGTCCTCAGAGGTCTACTATATTATCGCCGGTCGGGGACGATTGACCGTAGGCGATTCGATCGTTGCAGTGGAGGCCGGCTCCGTCATCTATGTGCCTCCAGGATGCAAGCAGTCTCTGGAGAGTAGCGGGCCCGCCGCCATCGAGTTCCTTTGCTTGGTTGATCCCGCGTGGCGACCAGAGGATGAGGAAGTCCTGGAGTAGGAACGTGGGTGTTCATCACTCATAAAGAGGGAGAGTGGTCTGTGAAGGCGAAGATTGCCGTATTAGCTGGTGATGGGGTGGGCCGGGAGATTGTTCCTGAGGCGGTGAAGGTGCTGAAGGCTGTGGCCGAGAAATTTCAGCACCAGTTCGAATTCATGTCCGGCGATGTCGGCGGCCAGGCCATCGACAAAGTGGGTGTGCCGCTCCCTCAAGAGACGTTGACCCTGGCGAAGCGAAGCGATGCCGTATTGCTCGGCGCGGTGGGCGGACCCAAGTGGGAAGGGTTGGAGTATAGCCTGCGTCCTGAACGTGCGCTGCTGGGTATGCGTGAATACCTAGGTCTCTATGCGAACTTACGCCCGGCGAAGTTATATCCAATGTTGACGGATGCTTCCACGCTGAAACGTGAAGTGATTGAGGGGATCGACATCCTTGTCATTCGGGAGTTGACCGGCGGCATCTATTTCGGGAAGCCCAAGGGGATTGAGAAGCTGCCGAACGGGAGCGAGCGAGGATTTAATACCGAGGTGTATACCACGGAAGAAATCCAACGTATTGCGAAAGTGGCCTTCGAGGCGGCGAGAAAGCGTCGAAAGAAAGTGATGTCCGTCGACAAGGCGAATGTGCTGGAGTCGTCTGAACTCTGGCGTCGTGTCGTCATCGAGACCCATCGGGGTTATCAGGATGTGGAACTGAGCCATATCTATGTCGACAATGCGGCGATGCAACTTGTGCGCAACCCGAGGCAGTTTGACGTGTTGCTTTGCAACAATATATTCGGTGATATTCTGAGCGATGAAGCGGCGATGTTGACCGGGTCGATCGGTATGTTGCCGTCGGCCAGTATTGGCGCGCAGGTCGGCTTGTTCGAGCCGATTCATGGCAGCGCGCCAGACATTGCCGGGAAGAATGTGGCGAATCCTATTGCTACGATTGCTTCGGCGGCGATGATGTTGTCCTATGGGTTCACGTTGGATACAGAAGCGGAAGCCATCGAGCAGGCGATCGTGAAAACTCTCGATCTCGGCTATCGCACAAAAGATATTCATAGCCCTGGCACGCGCCTGGTCAGTACAACAGAAATGGGTGAGGCCATCCTGCGAAACCTGAACTAAGTGAGACGCTCGATACCAATGAAGGCAGATCTCAACACTCGATTGATCCACACGGTTGCCGGCACCGGAGAGCCAGGCTGGTCCGGTGATGGAGCTGTGGCCTGTATGGCTCGTTTGAATGAGCCGAAGAGCCTCACCCTCGATGTAGAAGGAAATCTCTTCATCGCCGATTCTGAAAACCACGTCGTTCGGAAGATCGATGTCCAGACCCGATGTATCAAGACGGTAGCGGGCCGCACTCAGAAGATTGAATCAGGTGCGAAGACTGTCTCCCCCGTTTCCGCGGGTGAGGAAGAGGATGATGATCCTCTTGCCGAAACCGGCAGGGTCAACGTACACGCCGTTACCCAACAGACTGACCTGATCGGGACGGTGCGTTATATTGCGACCGGTACAGCGCCCGCCCCACGCTTCAGTGGCGACGGGGGTCCTGCCGAGCAAGCCTTGTTGAATTTTCCGACCGCGGTAGTGGTCGATCGGGTAGGGCATGTCTACATTGCGGACACGCTGAACCATCGAGTGCGGCGTGTGGATGCGGTAACCGGGGTGATCACGACAGTCGCCGGGTTGGGGAAGCCTCGGTACGGTGGCGACGGGGGATTAGCTGTGGAGGCCGGGTTAAACGAACCGGCTGCGTTAGCGTTGAGCGACGAGAGTGTTCTCTATATTGCCGACCAGAGTAACAATCGCGTGAGGGCGGTGGATTTGGCCACCGGAACGATTCGCACAGTCGCAGGGACTGGAACGGCTGTATATAATAGAGATGACGTAGCTGCGACGGAAACCGGTCTGGCAGGGCCCAGCGGATTGGCGCTCGCAGCAGATGGCACGTTGTTCATTGCCGATAGCTTCAACGGAAGGATTCGCGCGGTCGATCCCATCTCCGGTTTTATACGAACTGTGGTGGGCGACGGAGGGGAGTATAAGTATCAAGGGCCGAATGAAGCACCCAGCCGCAGTCTCTCTCGTCCGTCGGGGGTTACGTTGGATGAGGAGGAGAATATTTTTTTCACCGACTCGGATAATCATCTGGTGCGGCGATGGGATCGGAGCACTGGACTGATTGAGTGCATTGCCGGGGTGGGGGTAGCCAACTACGGAGGTGACGGATGCGTGGCCGTCGAAGCCGGCTTAAGCTACCCATTTGGAATCGTGATGGGTCGTGCAGGGCATTTACTCGTGGCCGATACATTTAATCATCGCATTCGCGAGATCGTGCTGTAGGTAGGATCACGGATAATGTTGAAAAAGAAATCACGGTATGTGGTGGCTATCCTCGGTGCCACGGGGGCGGTTGGGAAAGAAACGCTGGAAATTTTGGAGGAGCGAAAGTTTCCGTTGGCCTCGCTACGTCTGTTTGCCTCAAAGCGTTCGGCCGGAGAGGTGGTGTCCTGCCAGGGTAAAGAGTGGAAGGTTGAAGAGTTGACGCCGGAGTTATCCTTCGCCGGGATCGACTTTGCACTTATTTCAGCGACCGACGCCATCAGTCGTGAGTATGGTGAACGGCTTGGAGCGGCCGGGGTTGTGGTCATTGACGACAGCGGGGTTTTTCGGATGAAGGCCGATGTTCCGTTGGTGGTACCGGAGGTCAATGCGCATGCATTGATGATGATGCCCCGTGGCATTGTGTCGATTCCCAATTGCACAACGACCCCTCTTGTCATGGCGCTCAAGCCGTTACAGGATGCCGTGGGGCTGAAACGCGTTGTCGTGACGACCTTTCAATCGGTCTCCGGGACCGGTGCCGCGGCTATGGATGAATTGATGACGCAGACAAAAGATCTGATGTCCTTTCGCGAGACAAAGGCCGAAGTGTATCCCTATCAGATCGCCTTCAACCTCCTGCCGCATATCGGATCTTTTAACGACGGGGGGGATTGTTCCGAGGAGGTGAAGATTGCCCATGAGACAAGGAAAATTCTTGAAGCTCCGACGCTTCGCCTGACGGCGACGACCGTACGTGTCCCGGTGTTGCGCTGCCATTCCGAAGCTATCAACGTGGAGCTGGGACGGCCGCTCAAGCCGAATGAAGCCCGTGCGGCGTTGGCGGCGATGCCGGGAGTGATCGTGTACGATGATCCAGGCAAGAAGCTCTACCCCATGCCGTTGGATGTGACCGGTAGGGACGAGGTGTACGTCGGTCGTATCAGGGAAGACGAATCGATCACGAATGGACTGAACCTCTGGGTCGTATCCGATAATCTTCGCAAGGGGGCCTCGCTCAATGCGGTGCAAATCGCAGAACATTTAGTTCAAGGCTGATGGCTGAGTGGGGAAATCTTGGAAGGGTCTTCATCGGAGTCGGGCTCTGCGTAGTAGTGGTCGGCCTCTTGCTGCTGATTGCAGACCGCGTTCCAATAATCGGGAATCTCCTGGTATGGTTCGGCAAGCTTCCTGGGGACATCTCCATTCGACTAGGTAACTTCAGCTTTTCGTTTCCCATCGTCACCAGCCTGCTCCTCAGTGTCATCCTGAGTCTGGTATTCTATCTCATCACATGGATCGTTCGACGATAAGCCAGATAAGGAGTAGGGTGTATCGAGCCGTTGTGGCAGGTGCATGCCTGCTCAGCCTATCCTCGGGAGCCGAGGCAGCCGAGTCGATCCGAGTCCTGCTGTCGTCCGATGTGCTCCGATTTGATGTTCGTGCAGCCAGTCCACTGCGGGTGATGGATGCAAAAGGCCGTGGTCGGACTCTGCGCACGTCGGCTCACATCACAGCCACTGAAAAGGGATTTTTGCTGAATGGCGTCCGCATGCCGACGGAGCAATTGACGCTGGATGGCGGAGAGCAAGGCCTCACACTGACATTTCCACGACCCACTCGGAAGTCCAAGGGGGCGGCGGTGTTATCGGGTGATTCCGGTACAGTGGTCTCGGTGAGCGGCTTGGTCCATCTCGTGCGAAGAGGCAAGGGGTTTCTGGTCATTAATCGGGTGGATATTGAAGAATACGTCAAAGGAGTGGTTCCCGCCGAAGTCAGTTCAGCGTGGCATCCGGAGATGTTGAAAGCCCAGGCGGTCGCGGCGAGAACCTATGCGCTCTATCAGAAGATGTTGAGCGCCACGCGGGAGTATGACGTGGCGGCGACAGTGCAAGACCAAGTCTATCGCGGGAAGCAGGGAGTTGATGCCGATATTTTGCGCGCGGTCGACGAGACGCGTGGGTTAGTCGTGACCTATCAGGATGCGCCGATCTACGCGGCGTTTTCATCGACGGCCGCCGGGTTGACGGAAGATGCGATGACCGTGTGGTCGAAAGAGTATCCCTATCTCAAGGGCGTCGAGTGTCCCTTCGACTTGATGTCCCCCTACTATCAATGGAAGTCCTCCTTCAAAATCGACGTTCTCGAGCAGAATTTACGGCAGCAGGGTTTCTCTGTTGGGACGATCGCGACGATGACGCCGTTATCGTTGAGCCGCGGGGGGCGTGTCGCGACGCTGCGCATTCTCCATTCCGGTGGGGAATTAATTCTTCGCGGAGAAGAGCTGCGGAAAGCGGTCGGCTATACCATCATCCCCAGCACGCAGTTTGCCATCGAGTCGATCGGCCAAGACGTGGTCCTTTCCGGTTTCGGCGCGGGCCACGCTGTCGGCATGTGCCAGTGGGGTGCGAAAGAACTGGCTGAGTTGGGGTATCCCTTCTCCACGATTCTTCGGTATTATTATCCAGGTACCGAACTGCAGAATA
>JBDTPK010000123.1:0-7467 GCA_039932735.1 Nitrospirota bacterium | reverse complement strand
CGAGCATGTCCTCCGCCGCGCACTATAGCAAGTCTCTTTTTCAACTGCAAACCGGCACGCAACTGGGATGTTGTCTTGAACGATTCAGCGCAGCATGATGAAGTGTGGTGTTGAGGCCGTCAAATTTGAACAGAATGTGTTCGAATTCCATGGCAGTGATTTCGTGGCTCCCGTGGGGAGGCGTGGTCGCGAGCCAGACACCGGGACTCATGGAACAGGGCCAGGGTCCCATGGGGGTTCTGCGGGATCTACAGACGCAAAGGGGAGGGAAGACGGAGGTAGGGAGTGCAAGACACAGGCAGTCTTTTTCCCCTTCTCCATGGCGAAGATTGTCGCATCGGTCAGGAACATGAGTTCCGATGGAATGGACGTTAGGACGGGACATATTGTCGCGCGTCTTGAGAAGAGAACCGGTTAAAAATGACACCCTCCTTGGGAACCCCTGCGGAATGGTGCTAGTATGACCGTACATCGAACGGAATCCTTCTATGTCTGCCTATCCCGATGAGTTGCTGAGTGTGTTTGTAACACCACTGATTGCGTTTCCACAACTCGTGCCGAGCCGCACCTGCCTCCAGTGCGATGTCTGTTGTCGGTTTCCCGACCCCGATAGCGCCCTCCGCCCGTATTTCACCGAGAGCGAAATTGCCCAGGCCCTAGCTGGGAACGTCGCGGCAACCGCCTTTCCCAATCGGCAAGGGTCGCAAATCGTTCTGGTTCCCGATTCCCATGGAGAGGGGTACCTCTGCCCAGCATTCGATGCGGCAACCTCAACCTGTCGCATCTACGAGCAGCGTCCGTTCGATTGTCAGCTCTATCCCCTGGCGCTCATGTGGGATGAGCGGCAGGACCAGGTGCTGTTGGGGTGGGATACGAAATGCCCATTCATGCGAGAAGAGATTCCGGAGGAGATTCAGCGACATGTCGACCGAGTGATGGCCTTGCTCGATCGACCGGGCATCTGCGACCACATTGTCGCGCATCCTCGCCTCATTGGGAGGTTTCAAGAGGATGTGGTCGTGCTTGCCCGGCTTCCGTCCCTCAAAGAAGCCTTGTCTGGGCACTGGGGACCTGCGCCGCTGCATCGGTTCACGCTGGACGATATTCCACGCATGACGACGGCCTTGGATCGGTCGGGGTGCTGCCGCGCGCAGTCGCTGGCAGCCTATTCGCCGGTCTATCACTACATGTGGAATGGATTGCTGTCCTATTGGTGGATGGAGCTTCAAGGGACCTTATGCCTCTTCGCACAATCGTCGGACGGCTGGTTCATGCCCCTGCCTCCGATCGGAGCCGGTCCGATCGACGGGCCTCTGTCGGTCGCGATGGGGCTGTTGCGGCGCTGGAACGGCGATTCGCCGGTCAGCCGAGTCGAGAACGTGTCCGCTCAGTTAGTGCCGGAGTTGGAACGGATGGGGTATCGTGTGACGTCCAAGGAACCGGACTATCTGTATCGTGCGGCGGACCTTGTATCCTTGGCGGGGGACCGGTATAAATCTCACCGTGCCATGTGCAATCGATTCGAACGAGCGCAATCGTGTGCGGTGGATTCCTATCGTGTCAACGACCGCCAGGACTGTCGCGCCCTCCTCGCGGAGTGGTCACGACAGAAGCAAGTGGGAGAGCTGGAGTCGTTCGGGGTGATGTTATTAGCCGATGCGACGCCGGCGCACGAAGTCGTCTGGTCACAGGCGCCGTCCCTCGGACTTACGGGGAAGGTGGTCAGGATTGACAATCGGCTGTGCGCCTATACCTTCGGCTATTGGTTGACGAACACAACATTTTGTGTCCTCTTAGAGGTTGCGGACCGTACCTATCCAGGTCTGTCGCAGTATCTCTTTCGTGAGACCTGTCGGACGGCCCTGGCGGAAGGGGCCGAGTATATTAACGCGATGGATGATGCGGGCCTTGCTGGGCTGCGCGCATCGAAACAGGCCTATCACCCCGCCATGCTGATTCCGAACTTCGTGGCCTCTCCGGCACCTGAATCATGAAGACCTCAACGGCCATATCCCTCCACAACTCTCGCCGCTATTGGTGGATGCCCTATCTTCTGATCGGCGTGACCCTATTCGTGGTCCTGGCCGGTATCGTCATGATTCGGTTCGTCGAATCTCGCTTCGTGGAGACGACGGGAGGAGAACTCAGGCTGGCTGCGGAGGAAGTTGCCGAGAAATTCGACCGGATGCTGTTCGAACGCCAAGGCGACGCCCTCATGATGGCCCGAGCCTTTTCGTTGCGACACTCCGATCCGAGATATTTTTCCGAGTATCTGAAGTGGGTGAAGACAGAGTATTCCCCGATCTATCTGTGGTTAGCGGTCACGGACAGTCAGGGTACGGTCGTGGTGGCGACGGAGCCCTCGCTGGTAGGACGCGACTATAGCCGTACCGCATCGTTTACCGCTGCGCGTGCGACGCGACGACTCGACATTTCCGACGTTGCGGTGCAGGAAGGGGAGAGTGGCGTCGACACGATCGCGTTTACGGCCCCGATTCTCGACTCGCAAGGCACGTTCCTGGGCGTCGTGACTTCGCGGGTGGGGATCCCGTCTTTGGAGGGAGTCATAACCAGGACCATTCGTTCACTTGAAGCTCAGCAAGAAGCGAGCGGGCGAGTCGAGTATCAAATGTTGACGCGGCAAGGCAAGGCGTTTGTCGACTCGGATCTGTCCCACAAGGGGGCCATCAATCTCAAAGAACTCGGGCTCCCTTCGGTGTTGCTGAGCGAGGCCGGTGTACCGGGGTTTATCGAGGAAGAGCATCTACGTCGGCACGTCCAGGTGGTGACTGGTTACGCGCAGACCAGAGGCGTCGGAGAATTTGCTGGCCTGGGCTGGTCGATCCTGGTGCGAATGGACCGGCAGGACATCCTGGCACCCATTCATGCCTTCTTGTGGAAAGTCGGGACCGCAGGCAGTGTGGTCTTGGTTCCCCTTATGGGATTGTTGCTGTGGGCTACGGCACGATTGCGCACAGAATATCGGCAGGCACAACAGGAAAGTGCCTGGGCCAAAGCCGCTGAAGTCGCGTTGCTCCAGAGCCAGGAACGAAATCGAGCGATCGTCGATACCGCGTTTGACGGAGTTATCACCATCGATTCGACCGGGATTGTCACTGATTGGAATGCGCAGGCCACGGCGATTTTTGGGTGGTCCCGAGAGGACGCGCTGGGGCGGGCGCTTTCCGAGACCATCATTCCTGCCCGGGATCGTCAGGCGCACGAGCATGGCCTCCGTGAATTTCTTCGAACAGGTGTGGGAACGATCTTGAACCGTCGGATTGAAATTGTCGCTCGACATAGGGACGGGCGGGAGTTTCCCGTTGAGCTGGCCGTGTCACCGGCAAGAATCGGGGATGCCTACATCTTCAGTGCCTTTATCAGGGACATCACCGACCGCCGCCGGGCCGAACGGCGTCTCGTTTCTCAGTATGCCGTGACCCGAGCGCTTTCCGAGTCGACGAGCTTGGAAGAGGCAGTTCCGAAAGTCCTCCAGGCCGTCGGGGAGACACTGGAATGGGACCTATGCGTATTTTGGCGGGTGGACAAGGCGAGCGGAGTGCTACGTTGTTTTGATCTGTGGAGTGCCCCGTCCGTGACGGACGACCCCTTTATCCAGGACACGTGGCAGCGTGTGTTGACACGCGGCCAGGGTTTGCCTGGAGGTATTTGGGCCAGTGGCAAGTCAGCCCGGGCGACAGATGTCGGGACAGGTGCCAATCCTTCTTATGGGGAGCAGGCTCAACAGGGTGGGTTCCAGGGGGCGTTTGGATTTCCTATTCTCGTCGGGAGTCTGATCGAGGGTGTCATCGAATTCTGCAGCCGCGAGGCGCGGCAGCAAGATGACGAGTTGTTGAAGATGCTGGAAGATATTGGTCTCAAGATCGGTCAATTTTGCGAGGGGGCTCGAACGGGAGAGGTGCTACGGGAAACCGAAGCGCAATTGCGACAGGCGCAGAGGATGGAGGCGGTGGGCCGGTTGGCCGGCGGCATGGCGCACGATTTCAACAATCTCCTCACGGTGATTCGAGGGTACAGCGAATTGCTCCTCAGCCGCTTGGGATCCACCGATGCGATGCGGAAAGATATGGAAGAGATCAAGAAGGCGGCGGATCGGGCCACCGGGCTAACCCGTCAATTGATGGTGTTCAGCCGCCGTCAGTTCGTTGAGACGAAAGTCCTCGATCTCAATGCCCTCGTGACCAATATGGACGGCATGCTGCGGCGTCTTATCGGTGAAGATATGGTCGAACTCAGTACCGAACTCGATGCGTCGACCGGCGCCATCAAAGCGGATCCCGGACAGATTGAGCAGGTCATCATGAACCTGGTGGTCAATGCGCACGATGCGATGCCCAAGGGCGGCCGCCTGGCGGTCAAAACCAGGAATGTGACGATTGGGGAAGAGGTGGGCCTGGAAGCCGTGGGGGTGCCGCCGGGATCCTATGTGCTGCTGATGGTTCGTGATAACGGCCAGGGGATGGATGCTGAGATCCGGTCGCATGTGTTCGAACCATTCTTTACGACAAAGGCAAAAGGGAGAGGGACGGGATTGGGGCTTTCGACCGTCTATGGCATTGTAAAGCAGAGTGGGGGACACATCACGGTGGAGAGTGCTCCTGGTCTGGGCGCGACATTCCGGATCTATTTCCCAAGGGTCGAACACGAGGCACCGGAGATGGTGGCGGGTGTTGATGCCGCAGTGGACTCGATACCTGGCCGCGAAACGATCCTCTTGGTCGAGGACGAGCCGGCGGTCCGCGGTCTCGTGCATGAGACGTTGCGGCTCCAGGGCTATACTGTGCTGGCGGCGCGCCATGGCATTGAAGCCCTCCTGACCAGCGCCAAATACGGGGGACCCATCCATCTGTTGTTGACGGATGTGGTCATGCCGCAGATGAGCGGGCCTGAAGTTGCAGAAAAGATCTTGAGCGTTCGACCAACGATTAAAGTGCTCTACATGTCGGGGTATCCGGACCACCCTGTGTTCGACCAAGGCGGCATGAGCCGTCAGACCGGGTTTCTGCAGAAGCCTTTCTCACCTCTCGTGCTGGCGAGAAAAGTGCGCGAAGTTCTGGATCATGTCACAGCCGTCTAGCCGGCAGTCGATCATTCCTGCTGCATCGCTTGATCTTCGGCCTCGGTTCCGTTTATCGTGGCTGAGTATGTGTGAAACGTTAGACCTGAAACGTGACACGTCCGAATCCGGAACGAGAGGTCGGTCGCAGTGCACGTTAGGCGTCTGCGTGAAACGGAACTTGCGACGAATCAGATGAGCGTGGGATGAGCAAGCAGGGACGCGAACTCGACATCGGGGACTATCGAATCACGCGGGAGCCATTCTACGCGGAGGTCCATGGCGAGATCGCGTTGTTTACGATTGCGGCGAACAGCAAGATGCCGGTCATGCTCAAGGGGCCGACCGGGTGCGGCAAGACCCGATTCATCCAGCATATGGCCTACCGGCTGGGCCGTCCGTTGATTACAGTGGCCTGCCACGAGGATCTCACCGCCTCCGATCTCGTGGGGCGGTATCTGCTCAAGGGGCAAGAGACGGTCTGGGCCGATGGGCCGCTGACGCTCGGCGTCAAGCATGGCGCGATCGTCTATTTAGACGAAATCGTCGAAGCGCGGAAGGACACGACGGTCATCATCCATCCTCTGAGCGACGATCGCCGGTTTCTGCCAATTGAAAAGAAAGGCCAGATTCTCGAAGCGGCCGACGACTTCCTCCTGGTGATTTCCTATAACCCCGGGTACCAGAGCGTGCTCAAGGATTTGAAGCAAAGCACGAAACAGCGCTTCATAGCGATTGAGTTCGACTATCCGGCGCCTGACGTGGAAACCACCGTGGTTGAGCGGGAGGCGGGGGTCAGCCGTGACCTTGCGGCGAGCTTGGTCAAACTCGCTGGGAAAGTGCGGAACCTCAAGAATCACGGCTTGGAAGAGGGGGTCAGCACGAGATTGCTGATCTATGCCGGGACACTCATTCGGCAAGGCGTGGCAACCGATCGCGCCTGCGACGTCGCGATTGCCCGCCCGATCACCGACGATCCCGATATGCAGCGCAGCATTTTGGAATTGGTGAAGGCCATCTTCTGATCCCATGGCCGGGGGTTCCTCATCGCGAATGAATACGCAGATGGTGCAGGACACCAGAGATGGAGCGCTCCTGACCGTTCATATCCAACCAAAAGCTTCTACCACAGAGTGCGTGGGCATTCATGGCGATGCGATTAAAATCCGAATAGCCGCTCCACCGGTCGATGGCGCAGCCAATGACGAATTGATCCGATTTTTAGCCCGCCGATTATCGATTCCCCTTATCTCGGTGCAGATCCAATTTGGTGTGAGTGGTCGGCATAAACGTGTGCTCGTGAAAGGGGTCACGGGGCAGCTAGTGCTGGATCGCTTGAATCTCGGACATCAGAAAGGATCGATGACGCCATGAGACACAGAGGCCTGTTCATTATCTTGGGATCGCTATTTCTCGTCGCCTGTTCGACGGCGCATCCTGTTCTGTATCCCAATGCGCATATGCAGTCGGTTGGGAAAGATGTCGCGGGGCAAGATATCGAAGACTGTAAGAAGTTGGCAGAGTCGGCAGGGGCTGAAGAAAGCAGGGGGAAGGCCGGTCGTGTGGCGACCGGCACCGTAGTGGGTGGCGGAGTCGGCGCGGCAGCCGGAGCGGTTGGCGGAGCCATTTCTGGTTCGGTAGGCCGTGGTTCGATGATCGGAGCCGCGACCGGGGCCGTGTGGGGGTTATTGACCGGCATATACCACGCCGTGGCTGGTCCATCGCAGCCGAATCAGGCCTACACGAACTTTGTGAATCGATGTCTGCAAGAAAAGGGGTATGAGGTGACAGGATGGCAATAAAGAGTACGTGGGACAGCTCGGTCGGTCTTCTTGCTCGCAGTACGCGCACGATAGGAATGTGCTCGTTCGATGCACGCAGTGAAGCCCAACCGAGCCATCCCACGATGAGGAGGAGATTTGTCTCCTGTGACTGGAGGGGGGTGATGAAGAAGATTTCTAGAACCGTCTATCAAATTGTCCTGGCTGTGTCTGTCTTGAGTATTGCGGCCTGTGCGGGACCGGGGCCGTTGTTGAAGTCGAACGCGAAGCTTCAGCTGCAGGGGCGGGAGATGGCGAAGCTTGAAGTGATCATGTGTCAACAGAAGGCTGAGGCAGCTGGGTTGAAGCCTGGCACCAGTAGCCGGGGCGGCAATGTCGCAGCTGGCGCAGGGTTGGGCCTGATTAGTGGTGCCGCGGTAGGGGCATCGAGTGGGCTTATTGGTGGGGTAACGGGCGTGGTGATTGGCACAATGGTTGGAAGTGCGCTCGGAGTCATCATTGGTTCAGTAGGCGGCGCCTACAGGCCGCTGGAGCCTGACCCTCCGTACGCCGATGCAGTGGTGCGGTGCTTGATTGAAAAGGGGTATGACGTGAGTGGCTGGCAATGAG
>JBDTPK010000122.1:0-7531 GCA_039932735.1 Nitrospirota bacterium | reverse complement strand
CTGTCCATCAAGGACATGGGTGTCGAACGGCGCCTGAAGCGGAGGGTTGGTAGATAGTCAGTGACTAGCCAGGAGTCATGCCCTCATTCCTGTATCATTTCTTTCCTCGATAGTATCTAAATAGATTCTATCCATACGATAGGCTTGCAGGCATTCCGAGCACCCACTCCTAATTTTCTAAACATTTCAGCGCGTTGCTCCATCGAATATTCCTCCAATACCTGGCGGCTGAAGGGGTACGTCTTTTGCTTACTGCCCGTAGGTGTCATGAGTATGACCGCGTAGTCAAGCTTACAGGTAAAAATGGGACGACTATGAGTAAGCAGCACCGGGTGATGGGATTTGTGGCCATTCTGTTTCGTCTCGTCAATCGAGTGCTTGCGTGGTATCGGCTCCTATTTTTACCCCTCCCCATACATCTCCTCTCCGCTGCTAGCCCACAAATCTTGAATTTACCTGCGCTCCGCCATGATCTCCGTCGGTGGAATCTCCATGATACGAGAACGTTGCCCACGGTAGTGGATGAGAAAGGAAAGAAGCCAGTCTGTCCGTTTCATGCACGTGACCTTGAAGGGCGCCGAGAGGATGGGACGCACAACGATCTTGCCGACCCCACCATGGGGAGTGCAGGGACGCGGTTCGGCAGAACATCGCCTTGGAGAAGGGCTGGCCGGACACGAATGCGCTGATGACGCTCAACCCGCGCGAGGTGAGTCGTGTCTTGATGACCAGGCGTCAGTTTATCCCTGCCACGAGTCTGAATATGTTAGTGACTGCCTGGATTCAATGTCAGTTTCATGATGGGTTCGTCATGACGTGAGCAAAGAAGAATTTCACGAGGTGCCGTTGAAGTCGGACGATGTTTGGCCGAGCGCCGACGACGGACGCAATTCCATGAAGATCCTGGAAACGGTGAAAGATCCGACCAGACCAGAAGGCTGCAGAGCCGGTCCGCGGAGTTTCTTGAATACCGAAACCCATTCGTGGGACGCTTCGCAAATCTATGGGAGTTTGCCGGAACGCTGTCAGAAGTTGCGATCGCACCAGGATGGAAAGCTGCAGGTCGAAGGACAGGGCTCACACTACATGTTGCCTCAAGAGAGCGATCTGGACTTGCCGGGCGTCGGCCTGACGGGGATGAACGACAATTATTGGGTCGGGCTCTGCCTGCTCCATACGTTATTTGTGCGCGAGCACAATGCCATCTGCGACCACCTGAAGCGGGAATATCCACAGCGTACGGATGATCGACTGTTTCAGAAGGCGAGGTTGGTCAACGCCGCGTTGATGGCCAAGATTCACACGCTGGAGTGGACGCCTGGCATTCTGGCGCGCCCCTCGTTGCAAATCGGCATGAATGGGAATTGGTGGGAAGGAATCGGTGAGCAATTACATAAGATGCTGGGGATCACGGGAGAGAGCGAAGAACTCTGGGGCATCCCTGGACCCAGGACCGATCACCATGGTACCTCGTACTCAATGACGGAGGAATTCTCCGCCGTCTACCGCCTGCATCCCTTGATTTCTGATGAGTATCGATTTCATTCGCTGACAGATCCGACCTGTTCGGTCTACAAGTCCCTCCAGGACATTCAAGGCAACGGGACCAGAGCCGTCCTCCTGCATCGGGAGGTCGTAATGGACAATGCCCTGTACTCATTCGGCCTGGCCGATCCCGGCGTGGTGACTCTGGGAAACTTTCCTCGAGGGCTGCAGGCGTTCAAGCGGATCAAGCCGCTCCAGGGGCAGCCGGAATTTCTCGACCTCGCCGCACTAGATGTGCTTCGCGACCGGGAGCGGGGAGTGCCGCGCTACCACGATTTTCGGCGGATGCTGTGTCTGAAACCGGTTACGTCATTCATGGCGTTGAATGCAGAATGGGCTGACGACATCACCACGCTCTACGAGGGCCATATTCAAATGGTGGATACCCATGTCGGCTTGTTGGCAGAAAAGCCACCCTCGGGATCTGGATTCAGCGAAACGGCGTTTCGCATCTTCATTCTCATGGCGTCGAGACGGCTCAACAGCGACCACTTCTTTACGAAAGACTATCGACCCGAGGTCTATACCTCAGTCGGGATGGATTGGGTCAATGAGAATACCATGACGTCGGTGCTGTTGCGGCATCATCCTCTCGCGCCAGCCTTGGTCGGCGTGACCAATCCGTTTGCACCATGGTGCAATGTCCATGGGCCAACCGGGCCTATGCACTGAGTCGGTTTAACTGCTGGAAGTTGTGTGATCGCTTTGAATCGTGGGGGAAAGGAGAAGGGCGATGAGGTTCCATACACGAGTGATCTGGTGGATCCGTCGGGGGCTCTGGAATGGCATTGCACGGATGAAATTCAAGAGCAACGAGCCGCTTGCGATCCTGCCGATCCCTCGTTCGCTCGATGAAGTGGTACCGGTGCCCTTCAGCATACAATTTGCCGATGTGCGGATCCCCTCGTTGCAGGTCGCCTGGGCCATTCCCAGTGATGAGAAGCGGCCTCGCCTGCAGTATGCGAAAAAGACGCTGCTTTTCACGGTGCAACGGTGGCTCTATCGATGGTTCCCCCCAATGCAACAGGGTCTGCCTTCAATCGACCCAGATCCCCAGGTCGCGATGAAGCAGGGCTATCGCAGACGTCATGATCGTGTGGCGAAGCGTGTAGCAGAGGTACAATCCGTTCCACGCGATCTCACGCTGCGCTGCCCCATCCTGCCCTTCGAGCTCCAGGGCAGTCCCGATCTTGGACAGCTTGCCGTACGTGGGCCCTATGCGGCCTATCTTCAACGCGTGGCTGACGACGAGTATGAATGGAACCTTGATTGGTCGTCCAAAGGCTCGTTCACCTGCCATCAGGGGCTCTATCGACCGTGGGCTCACGTGCGATTTCACGTCCATCGTGTCGCTGGCGTTGTAGAACAGACGTATCCCCTGCGGGCCATTGAAATTCGGACCGAGCTCGGAACGGCACGACCGACCGACGTCCAATGGCCGATAGCGCAACGGATTGCGCTGTGCGCGGTGTCGACGCACACAGGACTGGTGAGGCACTGGAATTGGTTGCATCTGATGGCCGGAGAGTCCTTCGCCCTTGCCACGCGGCATGCATTTAAGCCGGATCACCCACTATGCCGCCTGCTCTGGCCCCACATCTATGGCACCCAGCAAAGCAATCGCTTCGGCAATATGGCGCAGTTAGTGCCAAAGGGCGATTTCGAGCAGACCTATAGTTTTACCCATGAAGGGATGTGCGAGCTGTTGGAAGTCTCTGCGAAGGAGTTTCGCTTCGACGTCGGCGATCCGAAGGCCGACGCCATGAGACGGGGCCTGACACAGCACCGGATTGACTTGCCGACACAGCGCAACGCGGAAGCGCTCTATGAAGTCATCCATCGTCACGTCGAGCGGTATGTCGGGGTCTACTACGACCAGGATGCTACGGTGCAGAACGATCGCGCGATTCACCAGTGGGGCGCGAGTCTCGAGCGGTTGCTGCCTCATGCGAACATTGGGCTGAAAATCACGGTGGCCAGTCTGACGGACACCATCGCGCGCTTCATCTACTTCGTGACGGTATACCACGAATCGGTCGGGGCGCTCTTGTGGAACTATCAGATGTGGACAGGCATCCATCCGATTCGTGTCTACCAAGACGGTCGGAGCGAGCCGCTCGATGTGTATCAGCGGCTAGTGAACACAAACTATCTGCTGCATGTGATCCGGGCTCCGCTGATGGACGATTATTCCGGTGTGGCATTGGCCGATCCGCAGAATCCTTCGAAAACCGCAGCGGCCCGAATTGCGTTTGAGACGTTTCGAGAGGAGCTCCGCACACTTCAGCAGGTGATGGATCAGGAACCGTGGGAGTACTGGAAACTCTATCCGAATAGGCTGGAAGTCAATATCAACGCATGAACGGCCCGACCCATCTCCTTCCTCTTTACATCGGCATCGCACATCCTCAATGTAACCTCCCTTTCGCTTACAGCACGAAGTTCTGCTCAGGTAGCGAAATGCCCAATGTCGATGACGCCCATCCCGTCATGGAACTGCTGTCGCAGGACCATACTATTCTCGAGTGTCCCTTCATGGAGTATCGCCCCTTCGGTGTGGATGACCGGGGGGAGAGCATTCAAGATTTCGCTGGAATGGTGATCAAGGATAACGTCGAATACCTCGAAGACTGTGTCAGAAAAACGCGCGGGGATGAGGCCAATCATGTGGTCGAGGACCTCGCTCGGTTGTTAAATGAGCGTATCCGCGATTCCGCGTATCATTCACCCCCGCTTTTCTCAAAAACGTGTGGAACAGATACTCCTATGAATTCTCGGCATATCTCCGCGAGTTCTGTTGCCAACTCTCGGGGAACTTAATTCCACTATGATGATGGCAAAGCAAAACATATCTCTCCACTGACTTGCCGAGACATGCCATTAGCCGGGGTGAGGGCCTTCGGAGGCCGCGCGTTGCACGAGCACAGAAACGCATCAGGCTCGATGCCATTTGTTGTGCCGACAGTGTAGACTCATCCCGTTGTTCTCTGCCTTTGTAATGGGGAGAGCCTCATGCGTGCCATTCAGCGTTTTGGGAAACAGCTCCAACGACTGCGAACCAGCCGTGGTCTGACTCAAGAGCAGCTCGCTGTGACCGCCGGCTTGTCACGCACGTTCCTGACACGACTAGAACTTGGGCAGCATGATCCTTCCTTGAGCACGCTGGTGCGAGTGGCGAAGGTACTGCGGGTCTCGGTGACGGAGCTACTTGGTGAGAGTGCCAGTGCGAAGCAGTGGTGGCAAGTGGGGGAGACACGCTTTGCGACGAGAGAGGAGGCCGAGGATCATGCCCGCACCGCAGGCGAGATGTTTATCGCCCGGTATCAAAACAAGCCGGGAGGCCCTGAACGCCGCCTCCTTCCTGTTCGCGAGTCGAAATAGTACCTTACCTTCGAGAATCTCACACGGAAATACACCCGTATCTGCGTGCGACTTGTGCAGGCCTCTTTGCCGGGTGTAGGCTCAATCCAATGGAAATCCTCTTGATCGTTCTCCTGATCATCGCGGTTGGTGCGGCCTTGGTCTATTTCATGAATTCACCAAGGGGCATGCAAGTCGTTCGCAAAAAGACGGCCTCTGACATTCTCAGTTCTATTCAGGCCATGCAAAACTCAGGGCCTGAGACGCCACTCCACGACATTTACTATGCGCTGGCGGAAGAACGAACCAACAAGAGTAAATGGCTCACAGAGTTCAATTACTTGCACAAGTTACGGGATGCAGGGTGTTTCGATCCGAGAACGGCGCCGCAACCGAAACAATTTGCTGAATTACTGGCGAGCGTGGAGGAGAAGATTCGGCTCCAGGCTAGTGCTGCGGCCGGGGGCGACTAGTCGCCATATCGCAGGTCACGGTCACTGGAGAGCGACAGGTATGCGTCTCCCCATTGATGTGGGGTCTCAAGACTCCAAGGCTCTTCGCTGTCGAGCGGCCTGAACCGCAACCCGTACAGCCCTCCATAGACGAGGTGAGTCAGTCCTGCACCGGAGTCTTCGACCAGTTGGGCATAGGCCGGGCAAGCAGGCCTCTGTGCATCGTCGATCCAACCGGTGACCCAATACCATTCCCCAGCAGGGTTTCGGTCGTAGAGCCGGACTTGCAGGACCAGACGAGCCTGGCCGATTTCCTTGAATCGCGCAAAGACACTGGCCTCACAATTCTCGTTCGATTCAACTTCCACGATCACAGGATGTTCCCTCGGCTCATTCAAACAGACGTTCATTGTAGCGCAGTGAGACGCCAAGAAACATGAAGGGCCCGGCGGATGATCCGCCGAGCCCTTCACTGTGTACTCCAAGCGATCGGCTAGAACGCCAATGGCTTTGTCTCTTCTCTTAGTACATGCCCTCCATGCCGTGGTTGTGTCCACCGCCACCGCCGGCCGGCTCTTTCTTTTCTTCCGGGATTTCAGTGACCATCACTTCGGTCGTGAGCATCAATCCCGCGACGCTCGCGGCGTTCTGCAACGCACACCGAGACACCTTGGTTGGGTCGATGATGCCTGACTTGATCATGTCCACATATTCCTCGGTCGCGGCGTTGTAGCCAGAGCTGAGATTCTTGTCATTGCGCACTTTTTCGACGATGACGGACCCTTCCATCCCGGCGTTCACTGCGATCTGACGAATCGGCTCTTCCAGCGCGCGGCGGATGATATTGACGCCCACCTGCTGTTCGGCCACTAGCTTGAGCGAATCCAACGCGCCGATGCAACGGAGATAGGCTGTTCCGCCGCCGGGGACGATGCCTTCTTCGACGGCTGCCTTGGTGGCGTGCAATGCGTCTTCGACGCGCGCCTTCTTTTCCTTCATTTCGGTTTCAGTCGCGGCACCAACATTGATGACGGCCACACCGCCCACGATCTTCGCGAGCCGCTCTTGGAGCTTCTCACGATCGTAGTCGGAGGTGGTCTCATCAATCTGAGCCTTGATCTGCTTCACGCGGCCTTCGATCTTCTTCGAATCGCCGAAACCTTCTACGATCGTGGTGTTGTCCTTGTCGACGGTGATACGCTTGGCGCGGCCAAGATCCGTGAGCTTCACATTTTCCAGCTTGATGCCGATGTCTTCTGAAATCACCTGACCCCCGGTGAGGATCGAAATATCTTCCAGCATGGCCTTGCGGCGATCGCCGAAGCCAGGGGCCTTGATGGCGGTTACGTTGAGTGTCCCGCGGAGCTTGTTCACCACCAGCGTGGCCAAGGCTTCGCCTTCCACGTCTTCTGCGAGGATCACGAGAGGCTTGCCCAGCTTGGCAACTTGTTCGAGAACCGGCAGCAAGTCCTTCATGCTGCTGATCTTCTTCTCGGAAATGAGGATGAGCGGGTCTTCCATGACGGCTTCCATGCGCTCAGCGTTGGTCACGAAGTAGGGGGAGATGTAGCCGCGGTCGAACTGCATGCCTTCGACCACATCCAACGAAGTGGTCATGGACTTGGCTTCCTCAACCGTGATCACGCCATCCTTGCCGACTTTCTCCATCGCTTCCGCGATGAGGTCGCCGATGGTCTTATCGTTGTTGGCCGAAATCGTTCCGACTTGGGAGATCTCGGTTTTATTCTGGCAAGGCTTGCTCAGCTTCTTGAGCTCGGCAATGACGACTTCGACGGCCTTGTTGATCCCGCGCTGAATTTCCATCGGGTTCGCGCCGGCGGTGATGTTCTTGACACCTTCACGATAGATGGCTTGCGCGAGCACCGTCGCGGTCGTGGTGCCGTCGCCTGCCGTGTCGCTGGTCTTGCTGGCGACTTCGCGCACGAGTTGGGCGCCCATGTTCTCGTATGGGTTCTTGAGTTCGATTTCTTTGGCCACGGTCACGCCGTCCTTGGTGATCGTCGGGGCACCGAACTTCTTGTCGAGAATTGCGTTGCGGCCCTTCGGACCAAGTGTGGCTTTCACGGCGTCGGCGAGCTGGTTCACCCCTCTGAGGATAGACGCGCGCGCTGCGTCACCGTACATAAGTTGCTTTGCCATAGTCGTTCCCCCTT
>JBDTPK010000121.1:0-7546 GCA_039932735.1 Nitrospirota bacterium | reverse complement strand
GAGGCTCAACACTGACACGGTTCGCTCAGGCTCATGTCGGGATTGGAAAATACTTCCGAGCGGCACGAGCCACCGAAAGGGTCCTGTCGGCGCTGATGATATGCGATCTCAGTTTCAATTGGATTGAGGAAACGAAGAGGAACAAATGAGATCGGCGGGACGGCGAAGATGCGTACAGTATGCTTACCCTGCTTCGCGATAGCCACATTCTTCGCTACGGCATTGGACGCTACGGCCGACTTGCTTACTCACCTTCTCGATGAGAAACGGAGCGCTACAGGTCGGGCAGACCTTGTTGATAGGACGATCCCACAGGGCATATTCGCATACCGGATACTTACTGCAGGCAAAGAACGAGCGTCCTTTTTTTGTGCGCTTCTGGACAAGATCGCCGTCACAGCCTGGCTGGGGACACTTCACGCCCAACGAGAGCGGTTTGGTTGTCTTGCACTCCGGATAGGCGGAGCAGGCGATGAACTTTCCAAACCGCCCGGTCTTCACCACCATGGGGCTGCTGCACTTCTCGCACTTCTCATCCGTCGTCAATTCGATCTTTGGGACGATTTTTATGGTGCCGTCCTCAAGTTTCTCAAAATTCTGTGTGTTCTTGCAGGGAGGCTTGTCCTTGTACGCTGGACAGGCGAGAAACTTGCCGTTACGACCCCATTTAATCTCCATCATCTTGCCGCACTTCTCGCAAGGAACATCCGTCGGCGGCTCCACCGTGTCCTTGGGGCCAGGAATCGTCTTTGCCTTCTCCAGGTCTGTCGCGAAGGTCCCGTAAAACTCCCGCACCGCCGTCACCCACGGTTTATTGCCTTCTTCAACTTCGTCCAATTCCATTTCCATATGCGAGGTGAAATCGACGTTGATCAGGTCAGGAAATCCCTTCATCAGGAAATCGTTCACGGTTCGTCCAGTTTCGGTGGGAGCGAACCGCCCCTCCGTCTTCTCGGCATATTTGCGGTCCTGAATCGTCGAAATAATGCTCGCATAGGTAGACGGCCGCCCAATGCCTTTTTCTTCCAATTCCTTGATCAGCAAGGCTTCATTATATCGAGGCGGAGGCTGGGTAAAGTGTTGCTTCGAGAGTACGCCTGGGACCGTCTGCCCTTCCTCGGATACCAGTCGAAGCCGCTCCCCCTCGCTGAGCAGCGGTAGCTGGCGCTCAGCCTCATCTTCGATTTCCTGCTCGTTCTTTTTCTTCTGCGCAGAGAGTTCCTTGTCGATTCCCTCCATATAGACAATCGTATGGCCGGGGAACTTCACAACGGTGCCGGTTGAACGGAAGAGGAACTTCTCTTTTGTCGCGACAGGGCTTGACTCCACGCGAGTCACATCGAGAATTGCAGGAACCATCTGTGAGGCAATAAACCGGTTCCAAATCAACTGGTAGAGTTTATGGATATCCGGCTCTAAATACTGACGGATCGACTCCGGGTCCCGCGCCGCTGACGTGGGGCGAATCGCTTCGTGGGCTTCTTGCGCCGCCTTCTGCGTCTTGAACACATTCGGCGTGGCGGGCAAATATTCGGCCCCAAACCGTTCCTGAATCACCTGGCGCGCTTCCGTCATGGCCTCGTTCGAAATGCGCGGGGAGTCGGTCCTCATGTAGGTAATGAGGCCGGTCTGACCTTCCGCTCCAATTTCTATCCCTTCGTACAGCTTCTGCGCCAGAGTCATCGTTTTCTTCGATGAGAAATGCAGCTTGCGCGCCGCCTCCTGTTGAAGCCGGCTGGTGATGAAGGGGGCAACGGGATTCCGTTTCTTTTCTTTTCGTTCAATCGAATCAACAACAAACTCTTTCCCTTGAATAGCCTCGACAATGTGCTGCGCATCGGTGTCGATCGCAATCGTGACATCCTGTCCATTGATGCTGTGCAGCCTCGCTTCGAACGAAGGAGGATTGGTTCCGGACAGCATCAACGCTATCGACCAGTACTCTTCTGCGCGAAACGCCTCACGTTCCTGCTCACGTTCGCAAATCAGTCGCATCGCCACAGACTGCACTCGGCCCATACTGAGCCCGCGGCGCACCTTGGTCCAGAGCAATTGGCTGCCTTGGTAGCCCACAATCCTGTCAAGCACCCTGCGGGCCTGCTGCGCATTTACCAACTTCATATCGACCTGCCCTGGCGACTGCAGTGCTCGCTTGATGGCCGACTCCGTGATTTCATTGAAGAGTACCCGGAACACCTTGCCCTCGGTCTTTTTCTTAGGCTTGGATTTTGATTTGCCCAGCAACTCCTGCTCAAGATGCCACGCAATGGCTTCGCCTTCTCGGTCAGGGTCCGGCGCAAGATACACCTTGTCAACCTCTTCCGCCTTCTTCTTAATCTCCGCCAAAATCTTCGATTTTCCCTTGATCGTCACATACTGCGGCTCGAAATCATGCTCCAAGTCTACGCCCAACTTGCTGGTTGGAAGGTCTTTGATATGGCCGACCGACGCCATGACGGTATAGCCACGCCCCAGATACTTGCTAATTGTGCGTGCTTTCGTCGGTGACTCGACAATGATAAGTGACTTGGCCATAACAACTCCGGTTCGCTATGAGAATTACGCTCTCATCCGTATCAAATAATACACATCTGCGCAACTGTTCCTCGATTATGTTCGAAGATACCGCTGTCCAGGAAGAGGCCTGACTCGCTGTCGAAGTTCCAGGGACAGGAGTGTGGCCATCACAATAGATACGGCCAACCCTGTGGCGACAATCACATCGTCAACTGTCAGCGGGTCATACGACAAGGCATCATACACCAGCTGTTCCTCTTTGCCCAAATGATCGCTGTGTCCAACCATCTCCCGAGAAGGCCGCAGGCGCAGGCGAAGTGCCGGCTCCAGCTGCGGCAGAACCGCATCGATGACATCCTGCGCTCGTTCGATTAAGGCCGCACCCTCTTTGAGTAGTGCATTCGTTCCGCGGCTGGTCTCTTCCTTCACAAAGCCAGGAACAGCGAACACCTCTCGGCCCTGCTCAGCAGCCAATCTCGCGGTAATCAACGATCCACTGCCGACCGCTGCCTCCGTCACAATCACGCCCAGGGACAACCCGCTGATGATGCGATTCCGTCGAGGAAAGTGATGGCTGTGGGGCGGCGCACTCATCGGCACCTCGGATATAATTGCCCCCCGCTCCTCAATCTGCCGGCGTAACCGCTCATGTTCCAGCGGATAGGTCCGATCGATTCCGCAGCCCAGCACCGCAATCGTGCGCCCCTTCGCGGCGAGCGCGCCCCGATGGGCCGCCGCGTCAATCCCGCGCGCCAGTCCACTCACCACCGTCATGCCTGCTCCAGCCAAGTCGTGGCTCAACTCTTCGGTTACGGCACGTCCGGCTGCCGTCGCACGCCGCGCACCCACGATGGCCACCGCCAACTCATCCTGCTCAGTCAATGTGCCTGTGATGTACAAGAGCGGTGGAGGATCCGCAATCGCCTTCAGTCGCGCGGGATACGCAGGATCCAAGAAGTTCCTGACGTCAATGCGCTCACGCTCGATCGCCTTGAGTTCCCGTTCCAGTCTCCGATGTGCAGAACTATTCGGTCCGCGTCGTATCGCATCAGCCAATTGCGGGTTGCATCCACGCTGAATCAACTCATCGCGGGAGGCACACATCACTGCCTCTGGAGAACGCCAGGCACGTACTAATCGAAGTACCGTCAAGTCTCCCACTCCTTCGATCGCTTGCAGGCGGAGCCACGGTTCTAGCACCGGTCTTGTCATCGGCTGAACGGCGGAGGAACCCGCACCCTCAGCGATGGATTCTCCACGTACAGGCTGGCTGAAAGGCTGCATAGGTCTCGTCGTGGAAGAAGCAACATCTATAGCGGGAGGCTCAAACAGTCCGTCTGAATCGTTCTCATGTCGCTCAGTGGCTCAACGTACCGAAGCGTACGCCTCGCCGCTTCGCTTGTGCGGCCCTGCCTTCGGAACGGCGCGTCTCGGCGCGCCAAGGTTGGGAGGGTGAGACCTCTGGCCCGTGTGAGCGTCCTGCATGAAACTTTCTCCTCTTGTGCCACGCGAGCACACCTGTGACGGCTTGGCGTGCCTAGAGAGTTTTTCCGCAGCCTGTTAGAGCACCGCGAGATCGTACTGTTCCAGATGCAAATGTTCGTCAGGCATGACGATGATTTTTGCAGCACACTCACGCTCCACAGCTTCGAGCCCCTGCCGCTCTTCATCTTGCAGCAGCCCGACGACCGAGGGATGGGCACCGATGACGATCCGCTGCGGCTCAGGACTGCTTCCGATCCGACGGACATCACGGAATATCTCATAGGCCACCGTAGTGGCAGACTTCGTATAGCCTCGCCCTTCACAATAGTGACAGGGTTCGGAGAGTGAACGTAGGAGGTCCTCTCTCACCCGTTCACGCGAAATCTCGATCAGTCCCAGATCGGAGATTCTGGACACTCTGGTGCGGGCCTTATCGGTCGACATGGCATCGAGCAACGCGTGATACACCTTGTCCCGATTCTTCTCTCGCTCCATATCGATAAAGTCGACGATGATGATGCCGCCAATCCCGCGCAACTTCATCTGGTACGCGACTTCTTTTGCGGCTTCCAAATTGTTGCGAAGGATGGTCTCCTCCTGATCGCGCTTTCCCACGAACCGTCCAGTATTGACGTCGATGACGGTCATCGCTTCTGTATGATCGATCACGAGATGCCCGCCTGACTTGAGCCAGACTTTACGGCTGAGAGCCCGCGCCATTTCCTGCTCTACTCCCAGATGGTCGAAGAGACTCTCCTCCTTGTCGTAGAAGTGAATGCGAGAGGTCTGCTCCGGAGAGAATCGTTGCACAAAGTCCCGGACCGCCTGGTACTCCTCACGCGAATCGATCCATAACCGATCGACTTTCTTTCCGAAAAGATCGCGCACCACGCGAAAACTCAAGCTCAGGTCGGCATGGAGCATGGCCGGCGCCCATTTTTGCTCACGTTTCGCCAAGATGTCCTGCCAGAGCACGTGCAAAAAGTCGACATCGGATCGCAGCTCGTCTTCCTTAACCCCTTCGCTCACCGTACGGACAATGTATCCGCAACCTGGATGCCGCACTCGCTTCATAATGTCCTTGAGTCGAGCCCGTTCCTCGTCTCGGGCGATGCGGCGGGACACACCGATATGTTCCACGTTGGGCATGAACACGAGATACCGGCCAGGGAGCGAGACATAGGTCGTCACCCGCGAACCTTTCGTGCCGATCGGCCCTTTTGAAATCTGTACCATCAGCTCTTGTCCTTCACTGAGCAACTGCTCAATCGGCTTGGAACTTTGTCGCCGAGGGCCAAGCATATCTCCGTCTTTATCGGCATCCTTGTCTTCCTCATCCGCATCAACGAGTGTGTCTCCCGGGTCGGAGTCCAAGGACAAGTCCGACACGTGCATGAACGCCGCCTTCGCGAGACCGATATCCACAAATGCTGCCTGCATACCGGGTAACACTTTCGCCACTTTTCCCTTATAAATGTTCCCGACAAAGTCCTTGTGCTTCGCGCGATCCCCGAAGAGATCCGTAACAACTCCGCCGTCCAACACCGCAACGCGAGTTTCCTCGCGTGCGACTGTAATCGCAATTTCTACTCCCATACCGACTCCTTCCATGCACTAGAGCCGCCGCACCGACGTGCAGGACGAACGCGGGGAATCCCCAGGTTTCAGTCACTACTCGACCGCTCGTCGACCCGATGGTTCGCCCCCTCATACCTATGCCCTCTTACCTTGATTCCGACTCATTCGAGACCGAGCAATGGCTCCACTCGCTAAAAGAAACTCAATCGACGGCGTTTGACATTCAAGAGCAGACCCAGAGACGCCATTGTCATAATCGTTGCACTCCCGCCGTAGCTCATGAGCGGGAGGGGAATTCCGACGATGGGAAACATGCCGGCCGTCATACCGATATTGATCACGACGCAAAAACACAGCATACAGAGAATGCCGACTGCCAGCAGCGCTCCGAGCTGATCCTTCGCACGCGCCACAACTTCTAGCGACAACCAGATCAATCCGACAAACAACAGCAAGAGGACCAGCACGCCGAGAAATCCCCATTCTTCTGCAAACACTGAAAAGACAAAGTCGGTATGCCCCTCGGGCAAAAACTTCAATTGGCTCTGTGTGCCTCCGTAAAGCCCCTTCCCCGTCAACTCTCCCGCCCCAATGGCAATCCGCGATTGGAGTGCATGGTATCCCCTACCTCCCGTATCGTAGACCGGGTCGACAAACGTCATAATGCGCTGCCGCTGATAATCATGCAATGCCCCCCACATGATCTCCCAGGCGAAGGGAAATAGCATCAATGAAAACAGGAGGATGACACCCACCGCCTTCGACCGCATGCCCACCATCAGCAACATCGCGGCATAAATCGCCAGGAAGCTCAACCCACTCCCGAGATCCGGCTGCTTCAGGATCAGGAACAACCCCGGCAGCACCAACAGCCCCGGAAGCACCATTCGTTGGATCCAGCCCACCCTCGGCGCCTGCGAATAGTAGTGTGCCAAGGTCAAAATGAGAACCAGCTTTGCAAATTCCGAAGGCTGGAATGCAAAGGGACCCATAGGAATCCATCGTTGCGCCCCACGGCTGCTCCTGCCTTCAAACAGCACGACGGTCAGCAAGATTAAGATAATCGCATAGGCAGGATACGCTAACCTCGCGATCCGATGATAGTCCGAGAGCCACATGACGAGAAACGCGACCGTGCCGAGCAGAATCCACACGACCTGTTTGGCATAAAACGGGAACGCAACCCCTTGGTCATGCGTTACACTGTAAATCGACAGCACGCCGATTCCCAGAATGACAAAGATCAGTCCGATAAAACGAACATCGAAATTGTCGAAGCCCCGGTTCATGGATCCCCGTTCGATCATCTCGTTCCCTGCCCTCCGGCTTCCCCTACTCGCACGGCCTCACCATTCTTTGTAGCGGAAGGAACGGAGAGATTCAGTTTCATATAGGTCTCGATGAGTTCCTTGGCGAGAGGAGCCGACTCAGATCCCCCATGGCCCATATGCTCACCCAGCACCGCAACGGCGATGGTCGGCGCTTCGACCGGAGCAAATGCCACAAACCAAGCATGGTCTCGAAATTTCTTGGGTATGTCCTTTTCCGCCTTCTTCTCTTTTCCCAAGGACCTCGTCTGAGCCGTTCCTGTCTTACCAGCGATTGTCACCAGTGCCGACTGCGCCTTCGTGCCAGTCCCCTCTTTGACCACCCCCGCCAGCGCCTCTTTAATCACCGGTAAGATTCCAGGCCTCAGCTTCAATGTGCGCTTGGGAACCGCTGGCCTTTGCTGCAATTCTCCAGTCGCGCGATCCATCACAGCTTGAACTAATCGCGGACGGAACATGACCCCGTCGTTTGCGACAGTGCCAATTAAGCTTGCCATCTGCAATGGAGTCACATTCACATAGCCCTGTCCGATTGATGCTGAGATCGTTTCGCCTGGGAACCATGCTTGATTCTTGGCCTTCCGTTTCCAGGCCTCGGAAGGCACGATCCCAACCCGTTCAGACGGCAGCTCAATCCC
>JBDTPK010000120.1:0-7549 GCA_039932735.1 Nitrospirota bacterium | reverse complement strand
AGGTCGCGCACAGAAATCAGACCAACCAATTTGCCACCCTGGGTCACGCCGAGATGGCGGATATGCGTTCGAGCCATGAGATCGTTGGCATCTAAAAGGGTCTTATTCTCCTCGATCGTCAAGATAGGAGCCGACATTATCTGCTCAACAGTCGTCTTGTGGGTATCGGCTCCAGCCGCCACCACCCGCCGAACCATATCAGTATCGGTCAGAATACCGATAATCTCCTTTCCATTGGTGACAAAGAGGCTGCCGATGCCGCGATCGCGCATGATCCGTGCCGCTGTCTGCGCATCCGTATCCCGCTCGACCGTAATAAACTTCTCTCTCGGAACCATAAACGATTTGACTGCCACCATAATTAGGTCCTCCTTTGACTAATTCATCCCTTGCCTGCCATCTACGTTGGACTAGCTGGGAGTCGAAACGGCGACTTGCGCCCCTTCCTTGAAGTGCCTCACGATCGCTTCTGCCAACGCCGGCACCGTATTCTCAGTCGGCATGACCGTAACCGTCAACCCATACTCTTCCGCCGTGCGTGCCGTAATGGGCCCGATGCAGGCCACCACCACACCTGCGAGAAGAGGTCTTACCAAATCCTGACCTCCAAAGAGTTCAACAAAATTGCGCACGGTGGAGGAACTGGTGAATGTCACCACGGCCACTCGCCCATCGTGAAGCTGTTGCGTCAAGGATGCCACGTCCAACGTCGGGGCGATCGTACGATAGACAGGAATCACCTCGACGGTCGCCCCCAACTCACGCAACTGTTCTGGCAAGATTTCGCGAGCAACTTCGGCACGTGGGATCAAGATACGGCTCCCACTGATTCCCACATGAGCCAATGCGGCAATCACACCCTCCGCCTGAAATTCGGTCGGCACAACATCTGGAGTTAGCCCATAGGTTCTCAGTTCCTGCGCAGTCCTTGGTCCAATCGCACAGAGGCGAAGAGTCGCCAATGCGCGCGCATCCTTCCCTGCCGCATGCAGTCGGTCCATGAAGGGCCTTACCCCGTTCACACTGGTAAAAATAAGCCACTGATAGACCTTGAGATGGGCCACCGCATCATCAATCGCCTGCCAACTGGCTGGGGGTACGATTTGAATCGTCGGAACTTCAACTGGCTCCGCGCCATAGGCTGTCAGGAGTTGGGAAAACTCTCTGGCCTGCTCTTGTGCACGGGTCAGCACGACCCGTTTCCCAAAGAGCGGCTTGGATTCAAACCAATTCAGCTGTCCGCGCAATCGCACGACCTCACCAACCACAATCACCGTTGGAGGTTCGAGACGCGCGGCTTCTGTTTTCGCGACAATGTCGCCCAATGTCCCCACGATGGTCTGTTGATCGGCTTTGGTACCCCAACGGATCGCCGCCACCGGTTGAGTGGACGACCGCCCCTCTAATAGGAGCTGACTGACGATCGAAGGGAGATTTTTCATGCCCATCATGAACAAAAGGGTCCCCGATGTGCTGGCCAACTTCGGCCATTCCAACTGTGTTTCCGGCTTAGTGGGATCTTCATGGCCGGTAACAAACGTGACCGTGGAAGCCAGCGTGCGATGAGTCACGGGAATGCCCGCATACGCAGGAACCGCAATCGCCGCCGTCACCCCAGGCACTAGCTCGAAATCAATCCCTGCAGCGGCCACCGCTTCCGCCTCTTCTCCGCCACGTCCGAAGACAAAGGGGTCGCCCCCTTTGAGCCGTACCACTACGTTGCCCTCTTTGGCGCGTGCGATGAGCAATCGATTGATATCGGCTTGGTCTTGATACTGCCCACGTCCTCGCCGACCGACATAGATGCGTTGGGCCGTGGCCGGAGCATACTGTAGCAAGACAGGGTTGGCGAGATAATCGTACAGAACAACATCGGCCGCCTCAAGGCACTCTTTTCCTTTCAGCGTCAACAGCCCAGGATCGCCTGGTCCTGCTCCGACCAAGTAGACCTTCCCCGTTTTCCTTGATTTCGTCATGTGGTCCCGTAGATCGCTTGGAGTATCTTATCGCCACCACGTGCGAGCAGCCGATCTGCGAGTTGAATGCCTATCGACTCCGGATCCTCAATGGTTCCTTCAACTGTATCGCGAAGAAGCTCTTTGCCGTCTACGCTGGATACCAATCCTTCCAGTTTCACCCCTATCCCGGCCACTGTCGCATGGGCCGCGATCGGAACCTGACAGCCCCCTTGGAGCCGATGGAGCAACGCGCGTTCGGCAAGAATAGCCGTCTTACTTGGCGCATGGTCCAAGCCACTCAACAGAGAACGAATAAAGAGATCGTCCTGCCGACCCTCAATGCCCAACGCTCCTTGACCAATCGCCGGCAAACTTATTTTCGGCTCAAGGTACTCTGTGATCTCATACGCCCAGTCCAATCGCCGGAGCCCAGCTGCGGCAAGCACGATCGCATCGAACTGTCCCTCCCGTAATTTTTTGAGACGGGTATCTAGGTTCCCCCTCAACATGGCAATCGTAAGGTCTGGCCTGGCATACAGGAGTTGCGATTGTCGGCGAAGGCTGCTGGTTCCGATACGAGCGCCACGAGGAAGGTGCATGAACGACCGCCCGTCACGACTGATCAGCGCATCCCGAGGATCCTCGCGAGGGGGCACACAGAGAATGGCCAATCCTTCGGGCAACTCCGTGGGCAGATCTTTCATACTATGCACCGCCAGATCGATCTCCCCGCTCAACAGTGCTTCCTCGATCTCCTTCACGAACAGTCCCTTTCCGCCAATTTGGGCTAGGGGGACATCCAGAATCTTATCTCCCGACGTCTGTATCCTCTGCAGCGTCACCGTCACATTCGGAACCAGCGTGTGCAATTGTGCTTGCACCCACTCGCTCTGTTGCACAGCCAGCTTGCTTCCGCGTGTTCCGAGCACGACAGTTGATCGTTCATGGCTGACTTGTGGCATTGCTCCCTTTCATCGACTCTCCTCATGATACCGACATAATACTTGAGTAGGGAAACATGGCTGAACCGTTCGCGCCCCGGGAACGTCTCTAAACCGTTGCGGTTTACGCATAGACCCTCGTTGAGCAAGCAACGAGCGACCCCAGCGAGTGATTCCCCATGAACAACAGACTCAACGATCCGGTATCTTCAAGCCAGTTCTCGAAACCGCCTCTTCAACACCCTGGGGATCCTCTTCTCGCGAAGTACCCGGTTCCGACGCAGAAGCCCCGCTCCCATTAACGTTGGACACGGGAGGGTCTCCAAGACCGAAGAACCGTCGCGCGGCCTCGACGAAGGCGGCCCCTTCCGAGGAATTTACCTCAGTCTTGAGGGTCACCATCGTATTATGAACAAGTTTGTTCACAATCGACGAGGCCATCGCCTCGACCGATTCACGCTCTGCCGCGGACAGATTCGTCAATCGCCCCAAGGTCTTGTCGAGCTCGACCCTCTTGATGTCATCCATCCGCGCACGAAGTGCCACAATGGTGGGAGTGACTTCGAGCGACTGGAGCCATTGCAGCACAATTCCGACCTCATCCACCACCATTCTCTCGGCTTTCTCAGCTTCATTTAGGCGCTCTCCACGATTCCGTTCAACCCGTGTCTTCAAATCGTCGATGTCGAAAAGGAACGCATTGTCTACATGCCGGACAGCCGGATCGATATTGCGTGGCACCGAAATGTCGATCAAAAACATGGGACGATTCATCCGCTGCTTGACCGAACGCTGCACGTCATCCTCACTCACGAGGTAGTGCGCCGCACCGGTCGACACCAAGACGATGTCGGCAGAGGCCATGTCCTCTCGAAAGTCCTCAAAAGCGACCGCGGTGCCGCCAAACCGGCTCGCCAGTTCCAGCCCATGCTGCGGACTTCTGGTCGTGACCCTCACGTGCCGAACACCGTTCGCAATGAAATGTCTTGCTGCCAACTTGGCCATTTCCCCCGCCCCCACCAACAACACGGTCTTCCCGCTCAAGTCTGAGAAAATCTTTTTGGCTAATTCGACCGCCGCATAGCTGACCGACACCGCCATCTCTGAAATCTTCGTTTCCGTCCGTACTCGCTTCGCAACGGAAATCGCTTTCTTCATCACCTTGTTCAGAATGAGGCCGGTCGCCTTGTGAGTAAGCGCAACCTCAAACGCCTCTTTGATCTGGCCGAGAATCTGCGATTCACCGATGATCATGGAGTCGAGACTGGAGGCCACTCGAAACAAATGGCTGATCGCCCGATCCCCCTCATGCCAATACAGATGAGGATTAAGTTGCTCCGAGGACAGTGAAAGATGTGCATCAGCCAGAAAATCCTGGATTCGTCCATATCCAGCTTCAATCTCATCGACGACGGCATAGACTTCGACACGGTTGCAGGTTGAGAGGAGGACCCCTTCCCGAACTCCCTGATAGGAACAGAGGCGGGACAAGGCTTCGCCCATCCGGCTTTCAGGAACTGCCAG
This sequence comes from Nitrospirota bacterium, assembly GCA_039932735.1. Lineage (GTDB taxonomy): Bacteria > Nitrospirota > Nitrospiria > Nitrospirales > Nitrospiraceae > Palsa-1315. The sequence continues at coordinate 3,126 of JBDTPK010000120.1, read as the reverse complement.
TTTTTCACGGATTTCAACCGGGGCAGTCTTATGGCTCAACCCGACGACGACGATGTGCATTTCAAGACACCGGTCCGTGACTCTTGAGGATCACACCGATGAAGGTCAGAATCACGCCTGCAAATCCGATAATTGTCAGATAGGCTGCTCGTTTCGCTCGCCAGCCCACGGTCAGACGTCCTGTCAGGACGACAAAGTAGAACACCCACGTCACTAACGCCCATATTTGTTCGGGGTTCCAGCTCAGATACGACCCTAGAGAGAGCTCTGCGTACAGAGCGCCCGTAATAATACCAAGGGTGAGCAGCGGAAACCCCGTCACGATCGACTGTTGATTCAGACGATCGAGAAAATCCAGAGCCGGCAACTTTGAGTAGAGCACATTGAAACGTTTGGACTTGAGAAGTCCATCCTGTATCAGATACATGACACCAGCCACAAAGGCGATGGCAAACCCCACCGTACCGAGCATGCTCAGGGTGACGTGGACCCACAAGGTCCGAAACACCGGGGTGAGCGTCGGAGCGGTTTCCGGCAATGCGGCGGCAGAGACCAACGAGACCAACGCCAGGGGGACGATGAACGAGCCAAGTACGTGCAAATGATGGCGAAACTCCACGGCAAGAAAGACTAAAATCAAGACCCAGGAGAAAAATGACAAGGCCTCATAAAATCCCGGCGTCGAGATTTCTGTGCCCCCCATCATCCCTGCGCCCAATGCGATCGTATGTGAGGCGAACCCAGTCGCCGTCATACCCAGGGAGACATTCGCCAGGACTTCGGAAGGCCAGAGCAGGTAGGCAAGAAAGGAAACGGTGGCCGCAAAATAGAGGGCCATCGTCACCACGAAAAACATGGCGGCCATAAGAGGGCTATCCTCTCAACTTTCCAGGACAAATAGACTCACATGAAGCGGTGGATTATATCGATGGCGCAAGACGGGAGTCAACCAAACGCTCGTGGAACACGGGGCCTGACGACCACGCCTCGTTCCACCGGCATTCTTTATATCGTCAGCACGCCGATTGGCCACCCTGATGATATTACGCTTCGAGCCCTCGCCACGCTGCGCCGAGACATCGTTGTCGCCGCAGAGAACCCCCGTTCAACCCAGGCCCTCCTGGCCCATCATGGAATCACTGCCACCGTCACAAGCTACGGACCATCCAACCTCCATGAAAAAGTAGAGATCCTTCTGCACCGACTCCTGCAGGGACAGGATGTGGCCCTCGTCTCCGATAACGGCACCCCAGTCATCTACGACCCTGGCAGTGTCTTTGTGACGGCTGCCCATCAAGCAGGAATCCAGGTCAAAGCCATCCCTGGTCCCTCTACCATAACAGCAGCAGTGGCGATCTCAGGATTTTCTGGCGATGCACTCGTCTTCGAGGGACACATTCCTTCGACCGGTCGGCCCCTCGAAGTCTTTCTCTCTCGGTTCCGCAAAGAGCGGAGAACTCTCGTATTCTATGTGGGTCCCCGCGCCCTTACCAGGCTGCTGAAAGCTCTAGCACAGATACTCCCTGCCAGACAGATCGCTGTCGCCGTGGATCTCACGACGTGCGGGGAAACCCTCTCGCGTGGAAGGCCCGGTGAGCTGCTCGATCGGATCGGGCCAGTGCCGAAGGATTCAGCGGTGACGGTCGTTATTGAGGGATATCGGGTGGGATTCGGCACAACAAAGATACGCGGACACGGACCGCACGCTACTCGTCTTCGCGGCGGCGAATGAGCACTCGATAGGACCCTTCAACGAGATCTTGCGAAAGGACAGTGTGCCCCTCATTACTCACGCTGCGGGGAACATTTCGAATTGGATCACCATCGTCCAACAGCACTGAAAGAATCTGCCCTTGCTCCATTGCTTCCAGTTTCAACTTTGTTTTGACGAAGTTATAGGGACAAATCACCCCCCGCAAATCCAATTCGATATCTGGCTGACCAGTCACTGTCGTGCTCCCCCTCCATCTACTACCACATCTCTCTCCTTCACGAGATAGCCTTGACGGCTCACCGCACCGGGCTAGACGCCAATCCTAGCAAGGAGCGCGGGACCCCGCAAGCACAGTACCGGATATAACGGCATGGTCAACACAAAAAAAGGGGCAGCGTCTCGCTGCCCCTTTCTATACCCTCACGGAATGTGTCTCGACTTAGTTCAAGCCTTTGACCAAGTTTGGCTTGGTGTAGTCCGTCCCGTAGTCTGACTTGTTGCCGACTCCATTCCCCCATCCTGGCTGTGGTTCACACTGCCAGCATGGAGCGGAACCGGTATATTCACCAACTGGGCTGGTAATACCGGATTCAATCTCTCCCGGAAGAACAGAACCGCCAATGCCACCGGTGGTGGAACCACTGTTCGTGTTAATTCCACGCTCAGTCGCCGGATTGGGGCGCTGTCCAAGTCCGCCCCACCCAGCAAGCGTCTGATTGCCACGTATGACGGTGATCTCACGGACAATCTTATGTCCCGTGCCGAACGGCTGGGCCGCACTCGTTTCCTCGATCGCCTGGATAGTCACATCGTCACCAGACTGAAGAATACGAATCTGATCGTAATTGGTCTTGTCATCAAAATATACGGTGCGGTAGTTCATCGCGCCACCACCGGCACGTCCCTCATCGTGGGAGCTTCCACCCATCTCAAGCCACATTTTCTTGGCTGTCAGATCGATGCCAATCACGCGACCAAACATGGTTTCATCCTGAGACAACCGGTCGAGAAGTTGGGTCCGATCGTAGGTGTTCACGCGAGGACTCGACCCCGACACATCACCAACTCCTTCGCCCACACCCATGCCGGATTGGTTCGACTGCAAGCGTTCCTGTGCCATTGACACGCCTGCGAAACCGACAAAAAGAATTGCCGTTCCTAGTGCCAACACCTTAAGCATGTGCTGCCTCCTCGATGAGATTTAGAAATAAAATTGCAGAATCGCCGCCAAGATGTGACCAATAATCATGTCAGTGAAGCCTCTTCATTACTCTTGACGCAAACTATAGGCTTCCCATGGGGACATGTCAAATGAGAATATGCAAATTTGATTCAGCTTCGCTCACAATTCGATGATCATCCCGGAGCCAGCACAAACCCGTGTCCCACCTAATTGCCAGCTTGTAAACCGA
>JBDTPK010000119.1:0-7630 GCA_039932735.1 Nitrospirota bacterium | reverse complement strand
CGCGCGAGCTGCGGTGGAAGAAGTTCATGAAGATTATTTCCCTAGCTCCGGAAGTACTGTAGCAAGGGTGGAGACGGCGGGATGAATAAGCAGGGGTTGATGAAGCATAGAATTCGTAAAGGCGATGTGGTTGTCGTGATTGCCGGGCGCGATCGTGGCAAGTCCGGGAAAGTGTTGTCGGTTGATCCGGGAGTGGGCAAGGTTGTGGTCGAAAAATTGAATATAATTAAGCGCCATACTAAGCCGAATCAAAAGGTCAAGCAAGGCGGCATTCTCGAGCGGGAAGCGCCGTTTGCGGTCTCAAATGTCATGTATCTGTGTCCTGTGACGAAGAAACCGACTCGGCTTGGCGTGCGTACACTCGATGATGGCCGGCGGGTTCGGTTCAGCAAAAAATCAAAGGACTCAGTCGAGTAGGAGTGAGGGGCGGATGGCGAAGGTTGAATCAGGAAAAGGCAGCAAGATATCGGAGCGGAGGCCGCCCAAGAAAAAAGAGGGGTCGTCGGTCCCCCAGGCGATGGATGAGGGTAGCGATGAGTCAAAGTTTAATCCGAGGATGCGTGAGACCTACGTGCAGAAGGTTGTGCCCGCACTCATGAAAGAGTTCAGCTACAAGAATATCATGCAGGTCCCAAAGCTTGAGCGGATTGTGCTGAACGTGGGGATGGGGGAAGCCATTCAGAACGTGAAGCTGTTGGAGAGCGCCGCTGGGGAATTGGGTACGATTACGGGCCAGAAGCCTCTCATCACAAAGGCGAAGAAGGCTATCGCCTCCTTCAAGTTGCGCCAAGGGATGCCGATCGGCACGAAGGTCACCTTGCGGAGTCGTAGGATGTGGGAGTTCTTCGATCGTCTTGTGACGTTGTCGTTGCCACGGATTCGAGACTTCCGAGGCGTCTCGCCAAAGTCGTTCGATGGCCGAGGCAATTACACCCTTGGACTTAAAGAACAGCTCATTTTCCCCGAGATTAAGTATGACGAGGTCGCATCCATTCATGGAATGGATATTACGATTGTCACGACCGCCAGGACCAACGACGAAGGCCTGGCGCTGTTGAAACATTTGGGGATGCCATTCCGAACGTAATGTCAAGCGAAGGAGTTGCAGGTGTCGAGATTAGCGCTTAGAAATAAATCGGCCGTCAAGGCGAAGTTTCCAGTCAGGGACTATCACCGATGTGAGATCTGCGGGCGTGTGAGAGGGTTCTTACGCCGGTTTCGAATGTGCAGAATTTGCTTTCGGTTGCTGAGCCTGAAGGGTGAGATCCCCGGGGTTCGGAAGTCAAGTTGGTAGAGTATCCACGTTCCGCGTCAATCAGCCGGTGATGGCCGTCTGGCCACACGAAGAATGTTGGTGAAAGGGTTGGTATGGTTACAGATCCCATTAGTGACCTCTTGGTACGATTACAAAACGGGTTTCGTCGACGCCACGATGTTGTGAGCGTTCCGTCCTCTCGCCTCAAGCGCGAGGTCCTTCGGATTCTTCAGAACGAAGGATATATTCAAGGCGTCCAGGCCGACATTACCGATGGACATCCTGTTCTGAAAGTGCAATTGCGGTATGTGGCGGAAGGCCAACCGATGGTCACCGGCATGCAGCGGGTCAGTAAGCCAGGGCGCCGCGTGTATGTAGGGATCAAAGACATCCCGCGAGTCAAGAACGGCATTGGTGTGGCGATCTTGTCCACCTCGAAGGGGTTGATGACGGATCAGGATTCTCGCCGAGCTGGACTGGGTGGAGAGGTGTTGTGTTCTGTATGGTAAGGGGTAGCTCAAGCCAGATTTTCATTGCGGTGGCTGGGGTTAATAGAGGAACGAGGCGTCGATGTCGCGCATAGGAAAGAAACCTATTTTGATTCCAGCAGGAGTGGATATAAAAGTCGCTGGATCCGTCGTGTCCGTTAAGGGCCCGCTCGGGAAGATCGATTGGCCGTTGTCAACAGGCATTGGGGTCTCAATTGCGGGCGGACAGATCGTGGTGAGCCGGTCAAATGAGGATCGTCAAATCCGGGCCATGCACGGGTTAACTCGTGCAGAGCTAAGTAACATTGTTCAGGGTGTGTCGAAGGGGTACGAACGGAACTTAGAGATCACAGGAGTTGGGTATAAGGTCGCCGTGCAGGGTCGAACGATGAGCTTTAGTTTGGGGTATATCAACCCGGTGGCCTATCTGATTCCGGTTGGAATAGACGTGAAGGTGGACAAGCAAACGCTGATCAATGTGAAGGGGGCTGATAAGCGATTGGTTGGGCAAGTTGCGGCGAACTTGCGCGCGATCAAGCCTCCGGACGTGTATAAGCAAAAGGGCGTTCGTTATGTCGGAGAAGTGTTGCGCAAGAAGGCTGGAAAGACAGGGAAGTAGGGTGACTCATGAATACTGCAGATAAAACGAGTCAGTTGACCAGGCGGAAACAGCGGGTACGAAAGCGAGTTTTTGGTACGGCCGAGCGCCCGAGGCTCAACGTATTCCGCAGCCACTCTCATATCTATGCCCAGATCATTGACGATCTCAAAGGGGCCACGTTGGTCGCCGCGTCTTCCCTGGATAAGGCTCTGCGTACGTCGGTGAAATCCACCGGCAGCATCGATGGTGCAAAGGCTGTTGGAAAACTGTTAGCCGAACGAGCTAAGGTCGCCAAGGTGCAGGCTGTGGTGTTCGATCGCGGCGGTCGGATGTATCACGGACGGGTCAAAGCGTTGGCTGAGGCCTCACGTGAAGGCGGTCTGCAGTTCTAGGTCGTGCCTCGCTTCCGTCACGGTACGGAAGTGTAGGGAACAAAGAGGAGAGATGTTAGGTGCGAGTTAATCCAGATGAATTAAGCCTGAAAGACAAGGTTGTTTTTATCAATCGAGTGGCCAAAGTCGTGAAGGGTGGAAAACGGTTCAACTTCTGCGCACTGGTTGTCGTTGGGGATGGACAGGGCTGGGTCGGCATCGGGAAGGGAAAGGCGGCTGAAGTTCCAGTCGCAATCTCCAAGGCGGTCGAACAGGCCAAGAAAAACCTGGTGCATGTCGCCCTCACGTCTGGGACAATTGCGCACGAGGTGCATGGGTTGTTCGGGGCCGAGCATGTCCTCCTCAAGCCCGCAAAGAAGGGTGCAGGAATTATTGCCGGGGGCGCCGTCCGGGCAGTGGTCGAGGTCGCTGGCGTTCATAATATCATTGCGAAGACGCTGGGTCGCGGAAACCCATTTAACACGGTTCGCGCGACGCTCAACGGGCTTTCTCAGCTTCGTAATGCTGAAGATGTTCTTAAATTACGCCGCAGCGGAGTGGTGAGCGATGCGCAGAATAAGGTGAATGTCTAATGTTTACAACGAATGCCGTTAAGGCCGTGTCCAAGGGGTTCATTATCACCTTGCAAAGGAGTCCCATCGGGACACCGCAGAAGCATCGACGTGTGTTGTGCGGCCTCGGTCTCAGAAAGATCAGGCAGACGGTGACTCGTCCCGATACCCTGCAAGTGAGAGGAATGATCAGCAAAGTCGGATATCTATTGGAAGTGCGGCCGCAATGAATTTACATGAACTCGGTCCTTCAAAAGGATCCAGAAAACGACGCAAACGGATCGGCCGTGGTCCAGGTTCCGGTCACGGGAAAACTTCGGGCAAGGGGCATAAGGGGCTTTTAGCCAGATCCGGTGGTCGGAGTCGACAGGCTGGCGGGTTCGAAGGTGGTCAGATGTCCCTGATCCGTCGCGTGCCAAAACATGGCTTTACAAACATATTCCGAAAAGAGTATTCGATCGTCAATCTGAAGAGCCTGGGTGACATGATCGTGTCCGGTACCATCACTCCGCAGGCATTGGTCGACGCCGGCTTGGTTAAACGCAAGTCGCTGCCGATCAAGATTCTTGGAAACGGAGACCTCACGAAGGCGATCGTGGTGCAGGCCCACAAGTTCAGTAAGTCCGCAGAAGCGAAGATTCAAGCAGCTGGAGGGAGAGTCGAGGTCATTCCCGGTGTTTGAGAGACTCCTGACCAGTTTTCAGAATATTCTCAAAATTCCCGAGCTACGTACCCGCATCCTCTTTACCGTGGGGATGCTGATAGTGTATCGGATCGGGGCACATATTCCTACGCCTGGGATCAATGGCGAGGCCCTCTCCGAGTTTCTGCAAAAGGAAGGCGGTGCGCTGCTCGGGTTTTTAGATATTTTTTCAGGCGGATCGCTTTCGCGGCTGACAATCTTAGCGCTGGGTATTATGCCCTATATCAGCGCCTCGATTATTCTTCAGCTGCTAACGGTGGTTGTCCCGCACCTCACGAAGCTGGCCAAGGAGGGCGAGCGCGGGCGGAAAAAGATTATTCAGTACACGCGGTTTGGGACGATCGGCATTGCGATTATTCAGGGGTTCGGGATTGCCATAGGGCTCGAACAAATGAATAACGGCGCGTTTGTAATGAGCGGTGGGTGGGGATTCCGTCTGATGACGGTCATCACCTTAACGGCCGGGACAGGCTTTCTGATGTGGCTGGGTGAACAGATTACCGAGCGAGGCGTCGGGAACGGCATTTCCTTGATTATTTTTGCAGGGATCGTTGCGCGTCTACCCTCGGCTGTCGCGCAGACGTACAACCTGTACGAGATCGGTCAATTAAATGCGTTCTTGTTGATCAGCCTTGCTTTGCTGATGGTTGTGGTCGTGGCCGCTATTGTCTACCTAGAAAGTGGACGGCGGAAAGTGCCGGTTCAGTACGCAAAGCGAGTCATCGGGCGCAGAGTGTTCGGCGGGCAGAGCACGCATATTCCGCTGAAGATCAATACCGCAGGAGTGATTCCACCTATTTTCGCTTCGTCCATTATTGCATTTCCTGCGACGATAACCGGTTTTTTTGAGACGCCATGGGTCAAGGATATCGGTGCCCAACTCGCCCCCGGGTCAGTATTATATACGCTGATGTACGTTGGGCTTATTCTGTTTTTCTGTTTCTTCTATACCGCGGTGGTGTTGAACCCGGTTGACATGGCGGATAACATGAAAAAGTATGGTGGATTCATCCCAGGGATTCGCCCTGGAACACGGACGTCTGACTATATTTATAAGGTGCTCACGAGAATCACGTTTGCCGGATCGATCTACCTCGCGATCGTCTGTGTAATTCCTGAAATATTGATCTATAAACTAGGTGTACCTTTCTATTTCGGGGGTACTTCGTTGCTGATTGTGATCGGTGTCGGACTCGATACGGCCCAGCAGATTGAGTCCCACATGCTGATGCGGAATTATGAAGGATTTCTCGGCAAGGGTATGGCTCCACTCCGTGGACGGAGCGGGTAAGAAAAATTCATGCGTGTGGTATTTCTCGGCGCGCCAGGAGTGGGCAAGGGAACTCAGGCTGACCGTATTGCAGCGCAGTATCTGGTGGAGAAGGTTTCGACCGGCGATCTTCTCCGCGAAGCGGTTCGCGGGCAGACAGCGTTGGGTCTTGAGGCGAAGAGCTACATGGATGAGGGGAGGCTGGTGCCTGACGCCGTGGTGATCGGGCTGGTCAGGGAGAAGCTTGCTGATCCAGTTTGCGCCAATGGATTCGTACTGGATGGATTTCCCAGGACTGTTCCGCAGGCGGAAGCATTGGGGTCGGTGTTGAACTCAAAAGGAATTGCTCTGGACCGGGTTGTGAATTTTCAGGTTCCACGCGAGGATATTGTGAGGCGATTGAGCGGTCGGCGGAGTTGTCAAAAGTGCCAAACGACGTTCCATATGGACTTTGCTCCGCCCAAGGTGAATGAGGTATGCGATCGATGTGGGGAGTCACTCGTGCAGCGGAGTGATGACCGTAGTGACGCAATTGAGATGCGTCTGAAAGTGTATGACGAGCAGACTGCCCCGCTGGTTCGCTATTACCAAGAGCGAGGCCTGTTGCTCTCATTGGACGGTTCCGGCACGGTAAATGCCGTCTTTCAACATCTCTCGCAGGAGTTGGCACCATATCGAGCGGTATGATCATTCTCAAGACGCCAGAAGAAATTGCGGTGATGGCTCAGGCGTCAAGAGTGGTGGCAGAGACATTACGGATATTGCAGAAAGCTGTCCGGCCCGGTATCACGACTGATGAACTGGACCGGTTAGCCGAGGAAGAAATTCAGTCACGGGGTGCGAAACCGGCATTTAAGGGTTATCGGAGGTATCCGAAGACTCTCTGCGCCTCGGTGAATGACCAGGTTGTTCACGGGATTCCCTCCAAGAGAGTTCTCAAGGATGGGGATATCATCGGACTCGATTTGGGAGCGATCGTCGGCGGGTTTTTCGGAGATTCAGCGATTACGGTTTCGGTGGGGCAGACGACTGAGCGAAATGCCCGCTTGGTTCAAGTCACTGAAGAGGCGATGCACTTGGGAATTCAGCAAGCAGTGGTGGGCCATCGGTTGTCCGACATTTCACATGCGGTCCAGCAGCATGTGGAGGCTGCCGGTTACTCGGTCGTTACAGAGTTCGTAGGCCATGGGATCGGTCGGCAGTTGCATGAAGAACCACAGGTGCCGAACTATGGTAAGCCTGGGCAGGGTCCACGGTTGCAAGCGGGGATGGTCCTGGCGATTGAACCGATGGTCAACATAGGTGGTGCTGCCGTGAAGGTTCTTGAGGATCGATGGACGGCGGTGACGGTTGACGGGAGTTTCTCAGCGCATTTTGAACATACGATTGCGATTGAGCCGAGTGGGCCGCCGCGTATTTTGAGTCAGATCTGAGGAGCTGAGGATGGATCACACGGATCCGTGGGGAAGGAATAAAGGTACGTGCCGAAAGAAGATGTAATTGAAATTCAAGGCACGGTGAACGAAACGTTACCGAACGCGATGTTTCGTGTGTCATTGGACAATGGCCATAAGATTCTCGCACACATTTCCGGGAAAATGCGCATGCACTTTATCCGTATCCTTCCCGGCGACAAGGTGACGGTGGAACTGTCGCCGTATGATCTGACACGCGGACGGATCACCTATCGGTTTAAGTAGGAGCGCGAAATAGACATGAAAGTGCGATCATCTGTGAAGCCGATTTGTGCAAAATGTAAAGTAGTCAGGCGCAAGGGCGTGGTGCGCATCCTCTGTGAGAATCCGCGCCACAAGCAACGCCAAGGGTAGAAGTGCGGTCGTGGGTGGACTGCCTCTGATGCTCGCCGAACGCGCATGATGAAACGGCGCTCGGTCGATGCGCACAGCTGAAGCCACCCAACCCCGGCCGCTGAAAGTGTTACAGGGAAAGTGTAGGGAGGAATTATGGCTCGAATATCTGGAGTGGATTTGCCGAGGGAGAAGCGGGCGGACATCGGTCTAACGTATGTCTATGGGGTTGGGCGGGCGTCGGCACTCTCGATTCTGAGCAGGGCTGGGATTGACGGAGCGATTCGGGTCAAAGACTTGAGCGAAGAGCATATCGTCAAGATCCGTGAAATTATTCAGGAGGGCTATCAGGTCGAGGGCGATCTGAGAAAGACCTTCTCGATGAACATCAAGCGACTGATTGATAGTGGCACATACCGTGGGCTACGCCATCGGAAGGGGCTTCCGGTTCGCGGTCAGCGGACCAAGACGAATGCCCGGACGAGAAAAGGCCGGCGCGCCGGTGTGGGAAGCAAACCAAAATCGCCTGCGCGTTAGTCGTAGTGCGTGACCGTTACCGGAG
>JBDTPK010000118.1:0-7636 GCA_039932735.1 Nitrospirota bacterium | reverse complement strand
GCACCACCTTAGCCCTTCAGGGCCTGCAGTGTTGCACTTGGAGTTAGAACTCAAGGGTGCTTGCTGGCGACTCCCCGGGAAATCTCTTCGCGTTCCGCCAGGCTCAGGGCGAATCGTGATCGCTTTCTCGTGGGAGGACGAATCCCCCCGCTGGGCGCAAGGATAGGATAAATCGAGGAGGACTCTCGCTTAAAGAGGCGGCCAATTGAACTCATGGATTCGCCACGCTGCCAGCGATCCCAAATATCCGCTCGTTGTGCCGCACTAAAGTAGATGCGGGTTCGATGTTTCATCGTCACACTCCATCTCTAGAAGATAAGATAAAGTGTTGCGTTGATCAATTGAACTCACCGCCAGAAGCGGACATTCGCCGGCTAACCAGTTAGTGGACAGTTATTCACGCTAGCAAAATGTTTTTGATACTGTCAATTACAAGGAAAAATTATTTGACATACTTCTGTGACTACTCAGGTGCTGGCTGAAGACCGAAGGCTATAAATCATCTCGTAAGGTACGAATCAATACCTTCTCGGTTTCTACGACAGTGGGTTCAGGGAGAGATGAATTCTTCAGTCTTCAGCCTATCTGTTGAGTAGTTACGGGCTGGGAAGCCTGTGCGATTCAGTCAGACATGAAGGGTAAGTGTCAGATGGGGCGGCAACTTGTGGCGCATCGGCTTTGACATGTGTTCCACCTGGTTTGCCGTTTGATTTTCTGTTGGCGCACTCCTAGAATGCCGCCATTGGATTAATGCTGTGATGCCCACCACTTCTCGTGCTCGAACAATCCCTCTGCCGAAGAAGAAGAGTTCGAAGAAGTCCCTCGGCCTCAACGCCTCGCTGAAGCGCCGTTTTCAGACCCGGTTGCTGAAATGGTATGAGAAACATGGCCGAGATCTTCCTTGGCGAAAGACCTCCGATCCGTATCACATTTTGGTGTCTGAAGTAATGCTGCAACAGACTCAGGTCGATCGGGTGATCCCGAAGTACCACGAGTTTCTAGAGCGCTACCCAAATTTTGAGGAGTTGGCTGATGCGCTGGTCTCGGATGTGAAGAAGACATGGTACCCGCTCGGCTACAATATTCGGCCGGAGCGGTTACATAGCATCGCGTGCGAGACGGTAGAGCGGTATGGGGGACATCTGCCGAGCGATGCGGAGGAATTGCTGTCGTTCAAGGGAATTGGACGTTACACGGCCGGTGCCATTCGGTCGTTCGCCTTCAACGAAGATGCGCCGATTCTGGATACGAATGTCATTCGAGTCCTTCATCGAGTATTCATGGCAAAGGGCGATCCCAAGACTCAAACGGCGAGGCTGTGGCAATTGTCGGAAGCCTTAATTCCAAGCGGGAAGGGCTATGACTTCAATCAGGCAATTATGGACTTTGGGGCAACCTGCTGCACGGCAAGAAATCCCTCCTGCCGGCAATGTCCGATGAAATCGTTTTGTAAGACGCATCCGTTCGATCCTAAGGCATGAAGCGCGACGGTGCGGCATGAAGATTGTTGAAGTGGCCGCCGGCCTTATTTATCGTGAGGGCCGCTACTTGATTGCTCGACGGAAACCGGGTGTGCACTTGGGAGGGTTCTGGGAGTTTCCAGGTGGGAAGCGCGAGCCGGGTGAAACGTTGGAAGAATGTCTGCGGCGGGAATTGTTTGAGGAGCTGGGTGTTCGTATCGACGTGCCGATACCGTTTCAGATTATTCGGCACGAGTATGAGGAGAAAACTGTGGTATTGCATTTCTTCCGTTGCAGAATCGAAGCCGGGCATGCCACAGCCATCGACTGCGCGGAAATTCGATGGGTCTGGCCGCACGAGTTGGGCGAACTTGAGTTTCCTCCAGCGGACCGTCCTATCATCCAAGCCCTACGGCGGGAGACCATGGGAAAGGTTTCATGAAGGTTGTCCTGGATATTGAGACCATTCAAGCGCCTCGGGAAGAATGGGCGAGGTTGGTGGGGAAGTTTCCGCCGCCCGGCGAATCTGAGCCGGCAGGCGAGGGCTACGATCTGTTTACGGCAGGGGCTGCCGAAGCTCAACGACAGGCCGAGGATGAACAATATGCAAAGTCTGCTTTCGATGGCACATTCAGTCAGATCGTCTGTATCGGCCTACTGGAATTTTCCGACCAGCTTGAACCACGTGGGTCGGTGGCCTGGTATGGCGGAAACGAACGGGAGTTATTGCGGCAATTCTGGAGCCGTGTGGCTCAGAACCGTCCCTCTCTCTTCATCACCCATAACGGGCTAGGCTTCGATATCCCGTTCATTAAGAAGCGATCAATCATTCACCAAGTCAAACCGAGCGTCGACATCAATCTCGCCAAGTTCCGCACGGAGCCGGTCTACGACACGATGGCAATTTGGAGTAATTGGGATATGCGTGGGTGGGTGAAACTCGACGTGCTGGCACGAGCCCTGAAGGTCGAAACGAAATCCGGCAGCGGGGCTCAGGTGGCTGAGATGTGGGGGAGGGGACAGGGGCAAGAGTTGGCCCGGTACTGCCTACAAGATACCTATGTGACATATGCCTGTTACTGCCGGATGAATTTTCGACAGCCCCTGTCCAATGAAGTGGTCTTGCTCCAGCCAGAGTTGCTGAGTGTCGATTAGTCCCAATAGGCATGATGTCCGTCGCGAAAGCGTGCAGACGAGAAGCGAGATGGACACTCGGAGCGGTGAAACCCTGCGGCATATTCGTGCAATATGTCGAAAGGCTGAACGGCGAGACTGCCCGTCGGAGCCGCGTATCCGCGCTTGAAGCAGACGTGTCATGAATACTGCGGGTGAGGCGAGGCTAGCGAACCTTCGTCGCGTGGGCCGATTTCTTCTTCGGTGCGGGGTTGCCGGTTACTTTGGTCAACCTCAGTGCTTTGATTTCTTCTTCGCGGTCCCGTAGTTCTCGCTTCATCCATTTCGACTCCTTGCGAAGCATCGTGATCTCGGAGTCTTTCTTCGCGAGCGCCTCTTTTGCCACCTTCAAGTCAATGAGTTTCTGGGTTAAAAACTCGTCCTGTCCCATACTGGTAGAGATCGCCTGAGCTTGTGCTGGAGCGGGCGCCACCGAGTCCACAATCGGAGTAATCGATGGGGCTGTTGCAATCGGCATGGCGTCGGGCATCGGTGCACTGGCCATTGCATGGTAGTCGATGACCATCGTCATGGCGCCGAGTGCACCGCCTGCGACATAGGCTGGAGCCGGTTCCATGCGTGCAGCCGACTCAGGCATAAACCCAGTCGGCTTGGCACCCGTCCCAATGGTCAAGTAGATCGACCCCTTCTGCACGTAAATACTGCCCGTGGTGGGTTCAGAGCCTGACCCTGCCGATGAAGATACGCGAAACCACACTAGCTCTTCGGGTTTCGCCTTAGATAAGCCTTGTGTGAGCAGGGGAGAAAGAAACTCCGCATCCTCATCGCTGAAAGTTCTCATCGGTTTGCTGCTACCAGCGGACATTCTCGAGGATCCGTTCATGCCGTCATTGCTATATAACCCTTTTATAATCTTTGTGATGGTCAGTTGATCGATCACGGCAGGATGGCTGGCACCAAACCTCCAATCGGCCACTTCTTCTGCGTAGACGTTGCCATTCGCGTTGTGAGCGAGTTCTGGTCCACTGGAGCAACCGCTGCTGGCGAAGGCAAGCGCAGCAATTCCAAGAAGGCCGCGCATGATCGGGCGCTGCACATTCGCTAGCGGGAGATAGCTCTTCATCGCGAGGTTCCTTCTTTCTTTCAGAATAGGTGGGTATGGCCCGTGGCAGGATACCCCATCGCTGCGTCAGAGGGGATTACCAGATGCCTAGTCCCATCATCGCCATGCTGAGTGCAATCCATCCGAGGATTCCCAGCGCAATCAGGGTTTCCAGGCTTATGGAGGTCGCTGCTTTTTCTTTCACGCTGTGATCTTGTTTCAGGATCATGTCCCGTCTCCAACTCCAAAAGGGTGAGAGTGTGCGGTTACGTAGTCGATGATTTGAATTGATATGCAAAGAATATGCCTTAGAAGAAATGAAGCAGACTCAGTGCTAGGCGCTTGGGATTACAAGGAAAGAGGGAATGAATACAGCATGGGCTGACTAAATTCTGATAAGAGTAAATCAGGAATGTAATGATCATAAGCACTTGATAATGTAAGTATAAATAGCAGTACAGCAGTGAATTATTTTATAGGTTCAAGAAAGGGAAGTTCCCGTTCCTGTGTCGATTATGGTGCGGTTGGCAATCACGATCTCTTCTTGAGAGTCAGGAGGGACTTGGTGCCTTATGGACAGATCTCGTTCAATGCTGTCCGTTTTGGGACCGACTGATACACCTATGATTCTTGGAGAAGCAGGTGGGCACCAGCAATTCAATTCGCCCGCCTCCCAGGAAGCCACGGCTGTCCAGCCGTGGAGGAATGCGCTGCGGGTGTCTTCCGAAGCATTGGCGAAGGAAGGCATGCTTCCAGCCTTTGCAGCCGAAGCTACTTCAGCGGAGTAGGCTCGGTGGGTTTCGCCGAAGACGCCAGAGGGGACACGGCTGTATGGCCCTGACGCTCCACTGATGGACGTTCCGCATACAACGTCGTGGAGGACGCATCGTAGATGGCCAGGGAAATCATGTCTCCCGGTTGCGAGGGCACGGTGCACTTATCCCAGATGACGGTGATGTTGCCGTCCGATTTTCCCATGCCTTGTGCGGTGGATCGTTTCGCATTTCCTTCGACCAGGACCGGAATGGTCGTTTTCAGATATTCTCGGTTGCGTTCGTAGGCAATGTTCCGTTGAAGGTCGAAAAGCTGTGTCACCCGTTCGGTCTTTACCGTCTCGGAGACATCGTCCTGAAACTTGCGCGCGGCGATCGTGTGCTTTCTCTCAGAATACTTGAAGATAAACGCCGAGTGAAACCGTATCTCTTCGACAAGCCGATAGGTCTCGGCAAAGTCCTCGTCGCGTTCCCCACAGAACCCACAAATGATATCGGTGCTGAGAACAATGTCCGACCGCAGGGCTCGGATACGATCAACCAAGGCACGATACTCGTTGTTGGTATAGGTGCGATTCATCAAGCCAAGGATGCGGTCGCTGCCGGATTGAAGCGGTAAATGAATTTGCTTGCAGATATTGGGATGTGCCGCCACGGCTTCGAGCAAGGAGAGTGGAAAGTCTTTTGGATGAGGGGAGGTGAACCTCACGCGTTGGATGCCGGGTACGTCCGCTACGGACGTAATTAGTCGTGCAAAATCCCAGTCGTCGAACCGGTACGAATTGACGTTTTGCCCCAGGAGTGTGATCTGCTTAAAGCCTTGCTCAGCGATCCGGTGAGCCTCCTGGATGATCCCCTCCGGATCGCGGGATCGTTCACGTCCACGAGTGTAGGGGACCACACAGAAGCTGCAGAAGTTGTCACAGCCCCGCATGACGGCGATCCAGGCGTTCACCCCGTCGGTTCGGTCTGGTATGACATCGTGATAGGTTTCATATTCCGACAGGTCGACTGCGAGCCCCTTCTGATCCAGCCCCGCTTCTTGAGAAAGCATCGCGTTGCGGATCAGCATTGGTAGCTGGCGATAGGCATCAGGCCCCGCGAGGACATCGACCAGCGGTTGAATATCCGTCAGCTCTTCTTTCAGGTTTTGCGCCATGCAGCCGAGGACACCGATGATCAATAGGCGTTGCTGCTTGAGTTTCTTCAGGTCAGATAGGTGTTTATAGACCTTATTATGAGCATTCTCGCGGATCGCGCAGGTGTTCATCAGAATCACGTCCGCACGTTCTCGCTCGTCGGTAAACACAAACCCATCCTGTTTCATGAGCGAGCGAACGAGTTCCGAGTCGTATTCGTTCATTTGACAGCCGAAGGTTTCCAGATGCACATGGGTCGGGGAGGATGGGGCCTTCATAGAACCGGTACTCCTCGTATGGGCTGACGTTCTGTAGTCAGCTGACCCACGGCCCAACGATCCGATGCCCCGGTAATACACACATTTTTTAGATGATTGGTGTAGTCGATGCTTGAGAGTAGACCCACTTTCAAGAAGTTTGCGGTCACCCCTAATCGGAAGCCGTCCATCTCTCCTGACTCGAACAGGACGGATACGGTGGATCCGATATAGCGTTCTGCAAAGGCCAAGCGTTTAAGGCGGGACAGATCAGCGAGTATTTTTGCGCGTTGTCGAGCGACCGCGATCGGCACCTGGTCGGGCAACTTTATCGCCGCGGTGCCGGGCCGTGGGGAATAGGTAAAGACATGGAAGTAGGAAAATGGGAGTTCTCGCACGATGCGCAGGGTCTGTTCGAATGCGTGATCAGTTTCTCCGGGAAACCCCACCATCAGATCAGTTCCCAGCCCAAGGTGAGGAATCGCAATTACAGCACGGCGGATCAGACGGGTAAACTCTTCCACGTTGTACGGACGATTCATAGCCGACAAGATGCGGTCGTCTCCGCTCTGCAGGGGGATATGGAGATAGGGGCAGGCCTTCGAGGAGGAGGCCATCCGATCAATGAGGGCGTCCGTGATCGTCGTCGGCTCAATAGAGGAAATTCTGATGCGCTCGAGCCCTTCGATTTTCTCTAACTGTTCGAGCAACCCGACCAAATCGAATTCGCCCTGGCGATATTGCCCGACGTTGACGCCGGTGAGCACAATTTCCCGATAGCCTCCTGCCGCAAGTATCTCGGCTTCTCGGATCACATCACCCAGGAGGCGACTCCGTTCATGGCCGCGCGCGAAGGGGATGAGACAGAAACTGCACATCACATTGCAGCCGTCCTGGATCTTGATCAGCGCTCTAGTAGAGTCCGGTTCGCCATACTCCGGCAGGATAAAATCATCCCGGTCGATGGTGCGGGTATGGAGCACTCCCGGATTCGGTAGCTTTTTTAGAGCATCGGGGGCCGGAAGAAACGACGGCAAATCCCATTTGAATTGATTGCCGACGATCAGATCGATTCCAGGAATGGTGCGCAGCTCGTGAACGCCGGTCTGAGCGTAACAGCCGGTCACCGCCACAAAGGCATCGGGGGAATGTTTCAATGTCTTGCGGATGACGTATCGGCAGGTCCGTTCTGCCTCGTCTGTCACGGAGCAGGTGTTCACGACGAGCAAGTCAGTCGGTTCACCGAACTCGACGACGTGGTAGCCATCGCGTTGTAAGCGAGATGTGAGCACCGCTGTTTCAGCTTGGTTCAGACGGCATCCGAGTGTATGGAGAGAGGCCCGTTTCATGATAGTTCGTCATTATAGGGAGATCCTCTCGATAGGAGCAAGGATCTCCCGCGAGTTTTCACTCGCCTACGCAGGAGGCCACAACTGTTACGCCGTGGCTTCCACGGGGTAACAGCTCAAATTCGATCTGACGATCGGTGTCGGATGAGGTTGAAAGCCAGGATTTAGGAAAGGCAAGATTGACCGTCGCGCGCTGACCGCTCTCGGCCAGGAGCGGACACTGATGACGCTTCTCAAAGGTATGTCCAGGCGGTTTCACCTTCCACGTGCAACGGGTGGATGATGACGCAGGTGCGTAGAGACTTCCAGGGGCGTGGCGAAGTTCAAGCATTGTCTGGGGCGCGTGGTGAGGCGATGCGCGATGGCGTTCAGCTCCCGCTGCGTATACCCCGACAAGTCCGTCCCCTTGGGCACGTACTGGC
>JBDTPK010000117.1:0-7651 GCA_039932735.1 Nitrospirota bacterium | reverse complement strand
CGAATTTGCATTATACAGCGCATGCCATACGAAGCAAAGAACCCCCTTGAAAAATGGGCACTTAGCAGACATCTGCATGAGCCATTCTGAGTGAAGAGAGAACGCCGCCCAGGGAAAATCTCGTCCCTTGGCAAACTCAGGGCGGAGAGGGTGGAAGCCGCGAAAACGCGTTTCGAGACCAGCGTGCGCACTCGTGAGAGCTCGATATGTACTTCGTTCAGTACGCAGAATGGGTATTAATACTGCTGGGTAGGATCCCGTGAGAGTGCACTCGCGAGGGGGGATCCACGGCGTGAGATCACCCGGCTCAGCTCAGTAGGTTGGAGAAAGAATCATGGTTGGTTTGACTGGTCCATCTGCTCTCTCTGGTTCATCTCGTTAGTTTCGCTCAACCCAAAAACCAGACACACCAAACAATGGTCTTCATACGCTGGCGGACTTCTGAGCATCCTGCTAGAAGTCGAGTCCGACCTTAGAATTGGAGTCGCGAAGATGCTTGCGGACTCGGACTTGCTCGTGATGCTTGCGCAAGAGCTGGCGCCGAATGACCTCGCGATCTTCGGCTACGATGCGCACCAATCGATCGACATCCTCCGCATGCTCGCGGACCAATTCGGACAACTTTGCCATTTGGCTTTCAAGATGCTCGACCCGCCGGAGCGCATCGACCGCGCGACCCACTGTCGGCTTTTGAACCGCTTTCTGCCTCACCAGCGACGTGACCACTACATCCCGCTTCATGCTGACTCCTTTGCTCGATAACTCACTAATTTTCCAGACTACCCTGTGTAGTATCGTCTCAGATTCTCGCGTTGTCAACGAGTATGCTTTCTTTCTATTTCCTCTGTGTCCTGTTACAATCCGCCGCAATGCTGAACATGTTCACCATGTTGCTGGCGGGCGGGAAAGGCGAGCGTCTTCAGCCCCTCACCGAGCATCGGGCCAAGCCTGCCGTTCCCTTCGGCGGGAAATATCGCATTATCGATTTTACGCTCAGCAATTGTCTCAACTCGGGGCTTCGAAAAGTCGCCGTCCTGATCCAGTACAAATCCCACTCGCTCGACCGCCACATCCGCACAGGCTGGAACATCCTGAATGCCGAACTCGGCGAATACATCGCCTCGCTTCCACCTCAGCAGCGGATCAACGAAGAATGGTACCAAGGCACCGCGGACGCGGTCTATCAAAACCTGTTTCTGCTCGACAGCGAACAACCTGAGTATGTCCTCATCCTCGCCGGCGACCACATCTACAAAATGGACTATACGGAGATGCTCCACGCGCTAGTCGCCAAAGGGGCCGATGCCGTGGTCGGCGCGATCGATGTTCCGATCGAAGAAGCCCATCGATTCGGGGTGATCCACGTGGATGAGGATCTCCGGATTACGGACTTCATCGAAAAACCAGCTCACCCGCCGTCGATCCCCAACGACCCAACCCACGCCTTTGGCTCGATGGGCATCTATCTGTTTCGCGCCGACGTCCTCCGTGAGCAATTGATTGCCGACGCCCAGGAGGGCGGCAAACACGACTTCGGAAGAAACATCATTCCACGCATGATTCGCGATCAGCGCGTCTACGCCTTCAACTTTATTGACGCGAACAAAAAGAGCGTGAAGTATTGGCGGGACATCGGCACCCTGGATGCCTATTGGGAAGCGAACATGGATCTCGTGACGGTGGATCCCCTCTTTAATTTCTACGACCAACAATGGCCAATTCGAACCTATCAGGGGCAATTTCCACCGGCCAAGTTCGTCTTCTCGCAAGACTATCAAGGCGGTAGAATGGGCGTGGCGCTGGACTCCATCGTCTGCGGCGGCTGCATCATCTCCGGCGGCCGGGTACAAAACTCCGTGCTGTCGCCGAACGTTCGCGTGCAAGACCATGCGGACGTGCGTGAATCAGTGGTCATGGAAAACGTCGTCATCGGCGCACAGAGCCGGATCAGACGGGCCATCATCGACAAAGACGTCATCATCCCGCCCCAGACGGAGATCGGATATAACCAAGAGGCCGACGCCCAGCGATTTACCGTCACTGAATCCGGCTTGGTCGTGATCTCAAAGGGAATGAAACTGCATGCCCCCCTCGATTCATCCGGTTGATCTGATAATCGCCCTTCGGGACAAGCACTTGACCCCTGCCATCGTGTTCCTCACCTCGCGTCGGGCGTGCGATGAAGCGATGCAGGCCTTCGACCATAGCCGTATCCTCCTCCCGCCGCCTCGCCAGCAAGCCATCGCCGACGTCCTGGACAAGGTGATCTCCCAATATCCCAGCATCGCCGAGCACCCACTCATTCCAACCGTCCAGCGCATCGGCGTGGCGGCGCATCACGCAGGCCATCTACCCTCGTGGAAAATCGCGGTTGAGGAATTGATGCGTCATGGCTGCCTCGACGCCGTCTTCGCCACGACCACATTGGCCGCCGGAGTCGATTTCCCTGCGCGCACCGTCATCATCACGCAATCCAGCATCCGCAAGTCGCGCGACTTCATGGACCTGACGATCAGCGAGGTACAGCAGATTGCCGGCCGTGCAGGACGCCGTGGAAAAGATCTCGTGGGCTTCGCCATCGTCGCCCCCTCACCCTATATTGATCTGAACGTATTGACCAAAGGCTTCACCGGCCATCCGGAAGCGATCAACAGCCAATTCGTCATCAGCTATCCCATGGTCCTCAACCTCCTGAAAGCGCATCCCTTGGATCAAATCCAACCGATTCTCGCCAAGAGCTTTGCGCAATTTCAGCTCAACCAGCGCGCCGAGATCTTGGAACGCAAGCTGGACGATCTGCGCGATCAAATGGAACCGTTCGGGCCGCGCGTCTGCACCGACTGGATCACAGAATGGCACACGTTCGACCAGGTCCGCCGACAGAAATCGCACCGTGCCCCCGTCAGGAGGCATGAACCACCGGAACTCGCCGCACGCTTTCACTTTCTCACCCCCGGTCGTGTCGTAGGCTTCGGTCGTACCCGAGGCGTGGTCCTGCGACAATATCGCAGCAAGGGACAGAAGAGCCCGATGATCACGGCGCTACGTTTAGGCGGAGGCATTACCGAATCTCCCGCTTCCACAGTGACCGAAGTGTCCGACCGTGTCCTCGACTGCGTAGACGCGCCGGTCTATCCCTGGTGCACACCGGAGAGCGTGGAAGAGTTACTCCGTCACCTGGAAGAATTGCCTGGTAGGCTGCCGGAGCTTCCCATCCTGACTCCGAAAGACCATGAACCGATTCCGGATGCCATTGTACAAACCCTCGGCGATTTTGCCTGTCCAACCTGTCCTTCGCGTTCCGCCTGTCAGAGGGACTATCCCCTCGCCTCCAAACTTCGGCAGGAACAACAACGACACGTCAAATCAATCCAAGCCCTGAGGACGAGTCTCTGGCACCGTTTCCAGGAGAAGATCGACGTCCTGCAACAATTTGGGTACCTCACACCGACGGCTCGCCTGACCGGCGACGGCGAATGGGCCAGGCTCATCCGTATCGACCACTCGCTGCTCATCACGGAATTACTTCGGGCCGATGCGTTCAATGGAGCCGACCCCGCCATGCTGGCCGCCGTCATGTCGAGCATCTCGAATGACGACGATCGCCCCGGTTCCTTTCCCCGCGTCAGTTCCGGCCTCGCTTCACTGCTCGGACAGGTTCGCAAACTGGCCGCCTCGCTGTCGCCGCATGAAGATCCCCCGCTCCTGCGGGCCGACATTGCCGCGGTGACGGAGCGGTGGATCAGCGATCCTACGCATACCTGGATTGGCCTCTGTAAAAGCACGACGATGGCTGAAGGAGATATCTATCGCCTCTTAGCACGCACCATGGAATTTCTCTCGCAACTGCGCACGCTCAAGGGCACACACCCAGGATTGGCAGACAGCGCCTCACGCGCCATGGTCGCCATGCGCCGAGGCGTGTTGGAGGAACTGCCATGATGGCGTTGCTCGTTACTCGTGAAGCGTATTTCGTTCACGGATTCGGACGTTTCACGTTTCACGTTTCCCGATCAACGAGGCAAGCATGACCACCGAAGAACTCGAACAACTCCTGGCTCAACAACCGATCGCGCTCTTGCACCGCCTGGCGCGCGGCCGCGTGCAGCGACATTTCCGCGCGGGGAAGCGCCGCTTGATCGAGGTCTTGCTGCGCCACTCCGCCGAAAATCGTCCAGGATTTGAGTCCGATCTCCAGACCTTGATCAGTGAGCAACAGGCTCGCCCCGCGCCACCCCCTCCTCAAGCCCCAGTCGCGCGAAAACAAAAATCCCCAGCGCCGCAACATCGCCCTGCACACAGGTCTATTGAGTTGGAATCCCATGAACCAGGCATCACCCTCACCAGCTGGTTAGAGGGCCTAGGGGTACCGCCGCCGCAGACCTTTGTCCCGGATGCCTGGCAAGAAGACGCCATCGCCAAACTGAGAGAAGGCGACGTGGTCGTGAGCGTCCCGACTGGAAGCGGAAAGACCTATGTCGCGGTTGAAGCAGCCCGGCGCGCCATCGCAGAGAATCGGACCGTCATCTATACGTCGCCCCTCAAGGCCCTCTCGAATACTAAGTATACGGAGTTTTCAAAAATATTCGGTCCAGACCAAGTCGGCATTCTGACCGGCGATCGGCGCGATAACGGGCAAGCGCCTCTGCTGATCATGACGACAGAAATCTTACGAAATCTGCTCTACGACGCAGGGGGCGGTGAGATCGACCTACGCCTGGATACGCTCGGTCTGGTGATTTTGGACGAGTCGCAATATATCGCGGATCCTGAGCGGGGTGTCGTCTGGGAAGAAACAATCATCTTCTGCCCAAGCCAAGCAAAACTGCTCTTGCTCTCCGCCTCGATCGGCAACCCACACGACATTGCCGAGTGGCTCACCACGATCAGAGCGACTCCCTGCCAACTGATCCGGCACAGCACGCGCACCGTGCCGCTTCGCGCCGGCTACTTGCATCCGAACGGCAAGCTCACACCGCTCTTCCGCACCGTCGGCATTCCTCACGGCCATCCAAGCCACCTCCATCCAGAGGCCAAACGGCTCTTTGACCAATACGAAGATGAAACCCTGCCGTCAGGGCGCCGCCGGTAAACACCGAGAACAGACGGTTAAAATATGAGGCTGAGGCCGGCAGTAAAACCATACCGCAAGGATTCGAACTGCGTGAGGGAGAAAGACTCCGAAGACCCTGCGGCAGGATGGACGGTGAGGTCGCCACTGAACGTCCGGTTATAATACACACGATATCCCAGGTTCGCCGCCAGATTTTTCGTGAGCATGAAACGCGCCCCAACGTCGGCATTGGCCCCCACCCCATAGCCAGTCATGGAGAAACTGGGGCTTTGTTGGAGATCCCCTCGTAGATGATGCTCATCTTTATTGTCGAGCACACTGATCGGAATGAACGCAAGGGTGCCAAGGACACTAAGGCGAGTGGTCAGCCGATATTCCGTGGAGGCACCCACTCGAACCGAGTGCCAATTCGCCGTGTTCGTAATTACACTCTCTCCTTGATTCGTATCGGTCCCTACCGGATTGCAGGCAATGCCCAGCGACCCCGGCACAGCCGAGTTATCGCAGGCCACTTGCATCAACCCCGTGGCTTGATGCGTCGTATGCCAAAACTGGTACCCCCCAAACACCTCCACCCAACCCCGATGACCTGGATATTCAGCCACCCTGAAGCCGCTATCTGCATTCAAGTACCACATGCTGTCACCTGATAGGTTGCTATCGGTACGCGAGAACAACCTCTGCCCTCCGTTTGATCCGAAATCGTCGTCCGTCAGCCGCCCACCACCGATGTCCGCAAACCCCACATTCAGTCGGCCAAACACCCTTGGAGTGAACCAGAACTTCCCTGTCAGATCGATGACGTTCGTGCCGACATCTTTGTAAGTGAGTTTCGACGTCGGATTGCCAAGCCCTGCGACCGAAGAGGCATCATGAGCCCATCGAGTATCGCCGACACTGATCCACGTCCCCGCACTGAGTTCGACCCGTGGCCGAGATGTCTGAACTCGGTCTTCCCCCGCACTCACCGAGACCATTGAGAATGTGATTATTCCACACAGCACACCGATGCATGCATGTATCCAGCTGTGACTCATTGTCTCGCGACACCCCGTTGAATAATCAGCATGTCCACACAGCGCTGCACGGTTTCCGGCATCATGCGCTGACAGGCGCCCTTGATCTTGTCTTCGCGAATTTCCGCTGATAGTTTGCCCACCATACCAACCACGATCAAATGAGAAAAGCAAGCACTGTTCCTACCGTCCATTGCACAACGAGCCAAGCCCCTCCCGAATGGCCTCTCGTGCTATCCCGCGCACGAGCGGCTGGTTGGATATCTTGTTGATTCGACATGGCGCTAGCAGACGTCGGCAAGACCCTCCCTTCACAAAACCTGAGAGGTCATCCTACCCGAGAGGGAAAAGTCTTAGCATCGTTTTCCTTTTCCTGACTGACCGTGCAAGACTCATCACACATCCCCTTCACCTCTCCCATGCGGAATCTCGACTCAGACAGGATGTCCTACTCCGACGTCAAGGCTTTTTGCAAAGCGGGACATTGAAATCCCCTGCTCCACCACGCATCTGCAAGCCTCCACTCTAGATAGTATACGATCCCTTGACCCACCAGCCCCGAGACCTGTATAAACGCTGATTGCTGTCTCCATAGCCAGAGCATTGAGCTCAAGAAGTACGCTGATTGATAGCCCGTATCTCTCGGCAGCCTTTCTATTATTTTGACTCGACACTCAGCACGCATCACTCTTCTGTACGCGCCCGTAGCTCAATGGATAGAGCACTAGACTACGGATCTAGGGGTTGGGGGTTCAAGTCCCTCCGGGCGCACCACCAGTAAGGCTTTTCAGCCATCCTCCTTCTGCTAGTCCCCTTGTGTAGACCAATTGCATGAGTTTTTCACATCTCACCAAAGGCGGCATCATGTACTTCCATCCAGACGAACTGCTCTCCCGAGAAGAACTCCTTGAGAAAATTTGGGCAAAAAGTTCTCCCCCGCTCTGTGGGCCGAATATCTCGCGGTAGCCATGGCGCAAGGCGTCACGTATATGGACCTATTGCAAAATGTGGCTGCACGACATGACGCGGCCATGGATGATCTGGTTCAGCGGAAGGAATGGCTGCACATGTGCGAAGAGATGTACGAACAGACAGCCATGCCATTCGGGCCCGATCCCGGCCTGAGGGAGGGAGGAGAATTATGTTGAATGGGAACACCAACACAGCGCGCCTCGTGCCTTCCCTTCTGGCGGGTCCCGCGTGCATCCGAGTGTCGGGCAGGGCTTCGCAGCGTTTGCTTCACCACATCTTGACCAGGCTCAGGATGAGGCCGAATGTTTGGCCGGACGCTGCTTCCCTCGACCGGGTGATACCGAGATGCTCCGACGCTGCCGGGAGGCCTACCGCATCCAGCAGAGGTTAGAACTGTTTCGGCGCTTCCACACCTGCTTTTATGCACATCAACACAACACGGAAGCCCGGTTCAGGGGATATTTCCCGCTCCTTCTAGAACTGCGGCCGGCGGATCTCACGCGCCCAGTCATGATGCAGTGGTTTCACGAGATGGGCCGGCACAGCCATGCGCAGGCGAATCATGCCTTGAGCTTGCTGCGGACCATGT
>JBDTPK010000116.1:0-7662 GCA_039932735.1 Nitrospirota bacterium | reverse complement strand
GCCGGCACTACGTCAACGTAGTGGTTGCAGGCAAACACGCACTTCCGCAATGGCTGACTATGGAAGCCGCCGTGGTGCATTGCACGGAAGGTATTGGCATCTGGCAATGGGCCAGCAACGATCAGGACAGTGAGCCGGACGTAGTGATGGCCTGTTGTGGTGATACGCCTACGCTAGAGATTCTCGCCGCAGTTTCCATCCTTCGGGAGCACCTTCCAAAACTAAAGATCCGTGTGGTCAATGTCGTCGATCTCATGAAGCTGGAGTCCAGCAGCGAGCATCCGCATGGCCTCTCTGAGGCCGGCTACGATTCGCTCTTTACGAAGGACAAGCACATCATCTTTGGCTTCCACGGCTACCCGTGGCTGGTGCATCGCCTCACTTACCGCCGCACCAACCGGAACCTCCACGTGCGCGGCTACAAAGAAGAAGGCACCATCACGACCGCATTCGATATGCGCGTTCAGAACGATCTGGACCGATTTCATCTGGTACAGGATGTGATCGACCGTTTGCCCAACTTGGGCTCCCCGGGTGCCTGGCTGAAACAATCGATGCAGGACAAGCTGGTCGAGCACAAGAACTACATCGACCAGCACGGCGAAGATTTGCCGGAGATCCGCAACTGGAAATGGCCTGGAACGCACTGAGACCCATATGCCGATTCAACTGAAGGCAGAAGACAATGGCAAACTGATCGTCTTTCACATTAGTGGGGTCCTGACAAAGGAGGAATACGATCGCATACTTCCTCAGGTGGAGTCCTTGCTGCGTCCGCAGGGAGCATGGCGGGTTCTGTGCGAGATGACCGATTTCCACGGGTGGGAGCCCTCCGCGCTGTGGGAGGAACTCAAGTTCGACTGGGCACACCGCTCTGATCTTTCCAGAATCGATCGGTGCGCAATGGTTGGGGACCAGAAGTGGGAAAGCATCATGGCGACCCTCTCTAAACCTTTCACCAGTGCGGCGATCCGATACTTCGATCACATGGACCTGGCTGGCGCGCGGAAGTGGCTGGATGAATCGCCGTCGGTAGTAAATCAGGGAAAGACTGCCCGATGACCGGCACACCGTATTGGAAACGCGCCCATCACGACTGGAAATTCTGGTTTGCGATGGTCATGATGTTCGCCGCGCTAGCCATGTACGTGGGGAGCATCGATCTCTCCCGGGTTCCCAAATTATGAGCGATACCTCCACCAGGAATATCGGCTCGGTTGTTTCCATTCGTGGCGGAGTCGTAGACATTCGCTTCGAACGCGCACTGCCGCCGATTCACCGCGTCCTGCATACCGGCGCGGAAGGAAAGATCGTGATCGAAGTGCTTGAACAGCTCGACTCGCAGCGCATACGAGGGATCGCTCTGACGCCCACACAAGGCCTCGCGCGAGGAATGCATGTGGAGGACACGGGGGAAGCTCTACGTGTGCCGGTCGGCAAGCAAATCATCTCCCGAATGTTCGATGTCTTTGGGCACGCGATCGATCGCCAGCCGGAACCCAAGGACGTGGAATGGCGGAACATCCTGCGCGCGCCACCGCCCCTTGAAGATCGATCCACGAAGTCGGAGATATTCGAGACAGGGATCAAGGCCATTGACGTTTTGGTGCCACTGGAGCGCGGAGGCAAGGGCGGCATGTTCGGTGGCGCCGGCGTTGGCAAGACCGTCTTGCTGACGGAGATGATCCACAACATGATCGGCCGGCAAAAAGGAGTCAGCATATTCTGCGGAATCGGCGAGCGCTGCCGCGAAGGCGAGGAACTATACAGCAGCATGAAGGAAGCCGGCGTCCTGAAGGATATGGTGATGCTCTACGGGCAGATGAATGAGCCGCCCGGCAAGCGGTTTCGCATTGGGGCCGCAGCGTTAACCATGGCGGAGTATTTTCGCGACGACGAGCATCGCGACGTCCTTCTTCTGATAGACAATATTTTCCGCTTCATTCAGGCGGGCATGGAAGTGTCCGGGCTCATGGGCCAGATGCCTTCGAGGCTCGGATATCAGCCGACGATGGCCACGGAACTGTCAGGCCTTGAGGAGCGCATCGCCAACACCCATGCGGGCGCTATCACTTCCATCCAGGCCGTGTATGTACCTGCCGACGACTTGACCGATCCCGCGGCGGTGCACGTGTTCTCACACCTTTCCGCATCGATAGTACTTTCGCGTAAGCGAGCGACGCAGGGACTCTACCCGGCCATCGACCTGCTTCAATCGAGTTCGAAAATGGCCACTCCAGGTATCGTAGGCCAGCAGCACTATGACCTGGCGCAGGAAATCCGAAAGACCCTGGCTCAGTACGAAAACCTGAAGGACATTGTCGCGATGCTCGGGATGGAGCAACTCTCTCCTGAAGACCGCAAAATCGTAGGCCGCGCCCGCAGACTGGAACGCTTTCTTACGCAGCCCTTCTTTGCAACAGAGAAATTCAGCGGGATTAAAGGCCAAATGGTCAGCCTCAAAGAATCGCTGGACGGCTGCGAGCGCATTCTTCGCGACGAATTTAAAGATTACCCGGAAAGCGCGCTCTACATGATCGGGGCCATAGGCGACGCCAAAAAGCAGGCCGATGCCAAGCCGGCGACGGATGCGAAGCCCGAGGCCAATGCGAAACAGGAACCACCCAAGCCTGATTCGGGAGCGGCGCATGCATCTTAAAATTCTTCTTCCCTCCGAAGTTTTCACGGACCAGGACGGCATCACGAGCGTGATTGCCGAAACGCGCGATGGCTCATTCCAACTCCTTGAGCATAGATTGGACTGCGTGGCTGCTCTGGTTCCGGGTATCCTCGCATATCTCCCGAAAGACAACGCGCCTGTCTACCTGGCCGTTGACGAGGGCGTTCTGGTAAAGACTGGTGCGGAAATACTTGTCTCCGTACGTCGGGCGATCGGCGGAACCGATCTGGGCCAGCTTCACGACGAGGTCAAGCTCAGATTTCTCGCTCTCAACGCGGAAGAGCGGAACGTTCGGGACGTGCTCTCCCGGTTGGACAGCGGTCTGGTTGGACGATTGGCGGCGTTCCAGCATGAGCGATGAACTGACCACTAAACCCGCAGACAACGAAACGTCCTTCGACAGAGCGGTCGCCTCAAAAGCGGCTCGTAAGCTCAGCGCGCAGCGCGAGGGAACGCAGAGCACATGGTTCGGACTCGGGATGTCTGGACTCATCGGCTGGTCAGTCGCGGTTCCCACTCTCGGCGGCGTGCTGCTGGGCGTGTGGCTGGACGGGAAGTACCCGGCCAAATTCTCGTGGACGCTCGCACTCCTGTTTGCGGGACTGTTTATAGGTTGCCTCAACGCGTGGCACTGGGTCGCCCAACAAGATCAGGAAATGCATCGCCAGGAAAGCAATGACGACAAAGGCGGAAGCAGTCAGGAGAAGAACGATGCGTGAAACAGTACCTTTCCTCGTGGCGTTTCTTGTCGGCGTCCTGGCTGGCGCGGTCTTCTTCGGAGGTCTGTGGTGGACCATTCGGAGAGCGTTGCTGTCAGACCTCGCTGGTCTTTGGTTCGCCGGCAGTTTTCTGGTCCGGGCGGCGATCGCGCTCGCGGGCTTCTATGTGGCTGGACAAGGCGACTGGCGGCGTCTGATTTGCAGCGTGGCGGGATTTCTGGTGGCGCGCTTGCTCGTGGTGCGGTTCACGCGAAGCCCGATCGGAATGGAGACCCCGCTCGAATGCTCGTAGTCAATCTCACTTCCGATCAACAGATCTTTTGGCAGCATGGCTTTGTAAAGCTAAACGAGACGATAGTCACTACCTGGGCCATGATGATCGCGATGGCCGTCGGCTCGAAGCTGGTAACGCGCAAGCTGTTGACGGAGGGCCCGATCTCACGCTGGCAAGGTTTGATCGAGATTGTGATCACGAATATCGAGAAACAGATTGAGGATGTTGGTCTTAAGCACCCAGAAAACTACATTTCTTTTCTGGGGACGCTGTTTCTGTTTGTAGCCATCGCGAGCCTCTGTATTGTGATTCCCGGCTTTAGCCCGCCGACCGGTTCACTTTCGACCACTGCGGCACTGGCATTGTGCGTCTTCATCGCTGTGCCTCTGTTCGGAATCAGAGCTCAGGGGCTCGGCGGATACCTGAAGACCTATACGCAGCCGACGATCATCATGCTGCCCTTCAATATCATCAGTGAACTCTCACGCACTCTCGCACTGGCCGTTCGTCTCTTCGGCAACATGATGAGTGGAGTGATGATTGTCGGCATCCTGCTGACGATTACGCCCTTTCTCTTTCCCATTGTGATGACCTCGCTTGGTCTGCTCACCGGTATGGTTCAGGCCTATATCTTCAGCATACTGGCGACCGTATACATTGCCGCCGCCACGCTGGCGAGCAAGCCGAAGCCTGTTGCAGTAAAGAAAACTACCTGAACATGAAGAATTAAAAGGAAGACAAATGGACAACAGCACCCTGATCGCAATATTTTCTATCGCAACTTCCGGCCTCACGATTGCCGTTGGATCGATGTGCCCGGCGCTCGGCGAAGGTCGGGCGGTCGCCACGGCGTTGACCTCGCTCGCCCAGCAACCGGACGCCTCTTCCACCATCACCCGGACCCTGTTCGTGGGCCTCGCAATGATCGAATCGTTGGCGATTTATTGTTTCGTCGTTTCCATGATTCTGATCTTCGCTAATCCGTTCTGGACAAACGCGCTTTCGCACGCCGGGGGAAAGTGAGCCATGCTCATCGACTGGTTCACTGTCGGTGCCCAGGCGCTCAACTTTCTGGTACTCGTGTGGCTGCTGAAGCATTTTCTTTATAAGCCAATACTCAACGCCATCGACCTCCGGGAAAAGGGTGTCGCCACGAAGCTCGCGAGCGCTAACGAAAAGGAGGTCGAGGCGAAGAAGGAACGCGACGATCTGGCCGCCAAAAACAAGTCATTCGATGAACAGCGCGAGGCTCTGCTGACCAAGGCCACCGACGACGCGAAGGCCGAACATGATCGTCTGCTCGGCGAGGCTCATAAAGCAGCGGACCAGCTTCGCGCCGCGCAAGCCCTTGTGTTGAAGAACGACCAGGCTCGGCTCAGCAAAGCGATCACGCGAACTGCTACTCAGGAAGTGTTTTCCATCGCGCGAAAAGCGCTCGCGGACCTGGCA
This sequence comes from Nitrospirota bacterium, assembly GCA_039932735.1. Classification (GTDB taxonomy): domain Bacteria; phylum Nitrospirota; class Nitrospiria; order Nitrospirales; family Nitrospiraceae; genus Palsa-1315. The sequence continues at coordinate 2,540 of JBDTPK010000116.1, read as the reverse complement.
ACCGTTGGCCTCGAGGAGCGTCTTGGGGAGGTGTTCACGCGGCGACTGCGCGAGATGGACGGAAAAGCGAAGGAAACCCTGGCTGCGGCACTCAAAACTGCGAAAGAACCGGCCGTAGTGAGCAGCGCCTTCGATATGCCTGCCGCCCAAAGAGCGACCATACAGAACGCGCTGAACGAGACGTTCTCGGCCGCAGTCCCTTTGCGGTTCGAATCGGGGCCTGACACGATCTGCGGAATCCAACTGACGGCGGGCGGGCAAAAGGTTGGCTGGAGTATTTCGGACTATCTCGCTTCGCTCGACCGCGCGGTGGGCGTCCTTCTCGACGCCAAGCCTGGGGCGCCTGCCGCTCCACCGAAAACGGCCACACCGTGAAGTTAGCCTTATGAGCGAACCCGGAACCTTGCAGGCCGCGGTGGATAATGCATTCGGCACTGTACACGAGGGGCTCGAAGCATTCAAGCCTCAACTGACGCCTCGCGAGGTGGGAATCGTAACGAGCGTCGCTGTTGGAATCGCAACTGTATCCGGCCTTCCCGGAGTCGGGTATGAGGAACTGGTGCGCTTTCCGGGCGGCATCCTTGGAATTGCCTTCAACGTAGACGCCGAGGAGATTGGTGTCGTGTTGCTGGGCGATTTCCAGGACATACATACCGGCGACGAAGTGGAACGAACCGGCCGTGTGATGGACGTAGCGGTGGGTGAAGGTCTGTTGGGCCGTGTGATCGATCCGATGGGTAACGCTCTCGATGGGCAAGGACTGGTGGCTTCGGACAGGCGCTTGCCGATCGAACGCCCCGCCCCGCCGATTATGGATCGGGCGCCGGTCGATGTACCATTGCAGACCGGGCTGAAGGCCGTCGATGCGCTTGTTCCAGTGGCACGTGGACAGCGTGAACTGATTTTGGGAGATCGGCAGACAGGTAAGACCGCGATCGCGGTCGACACGATTCTCAATCAGCGCGGGCAGAACGTGATCTGCGTATATTGTGCGATTGGCCAGCGCGCGTCCGCCGTCGCCAAGGTGGTCGCCAACCTCCGCGACAAAGGCGCCATGGAATACACCGTGGTGATGGTGGCGGAGGGCAACGTCGCACCGGGCCTTGTATATATCACCCCTTACGCTGCGACCAGCATTGCCGAATACTTTATGGAAAAGGGCCGCGATGTGCTCATCGTTTACGACGATCTGACGCATCACGCGCGCGCATATCGCGAGCTTTCCCTTCTTCTTCGACGTCCGCCCGGTCGTGAAGCATTCCCCGGCGATATCTTCTACATTCATTCGCGCATGCTCGAAAGAGCAACGCATCTGAGCAAGGAGCGTGGGAGCGGATCGCTCACGGCGCTACCTGTCATCGAGACTACCGCCCAGGATATTTCCGCTTATATTCCGACCAATCTGATCTCGATTACCGACGGCCAGATATATCTTTCGCCGACGCTGTTCGAACTGGGCGTGCTACCCGCGATTGAAGTCGGCAAATCTGTATCCAGAGTGGGCGGGGCCGCCCAGCGACCTGCTTATCGAGCGGTCGCCGGTGACCTTAAGCTGGCCTATTCGCAATTTGAAGAGCTGGAATCCTTCACAAAGTTCGGCACGCATCTGGACGACGCCACGCGAAAGACAATCGACCATGGAGAGCGCATCCGCGTGTGCCTCAAGCAGGCAGAATCGAACCCGTGGTCCATACAGGAGCAGATCTGCGTTCTGCTGGCTTTAGCCTCCGGGCTCTTCGACCCGGTGCCACTCGGGAAAATGATCGAAGCCGAGGCAGCTCTGCAGAAGGCTGCGAGTCAAATTCCCGCGGATGTTGCCGGACGGTTCGAATCAGCGGACAAATTGAGCGATGCTGATCGGAAGGTGGTTCTCGATATTGCCACGCGCACGCTGGCTCCATTCCAGCCTAAGCCCGAGGCGAGAAAATGAGCGGAAACATCGAGAGTCTGCGCCATCGAATTGATTCCGCAGGGGATCTGGAAGGCGTGGTTCGAGCCATGAAGGCATTGGCGGCATCAAGCATCGGGCAATACCAGAAGGCGGTGGGAGCGCTCGACGATTACTATCGCACGGTGGAACTTGGCCTGTCCGCCTGCCTTCGGCAGGCGAGTGCCGCGACGCCGACGCCGGACAGAAAGCCTCCAGAGGGACAGCCCATCGGCGCTGTCGTATTTGGGTCGGATCAGGGTCTGGTCGGCCGTTTTAATGAAGTCGTCGCGGATTTGGCCGTTAAGACCGCGAAAGCGCTGCCGGGAAAGGCACAGAAAATCTGGGCCGTTGGGGAGCGCGTGCATTCATTGCTATTGGACGCAGGAATCGCCTCCGTCGACTTGCTTGCCGTTCCTATCTCCATCCATGCCATCACGCCGCTCGTCGGCCAGATTCTGATTGAGTTGCAGGCTGCCCGTGAGAAAGGTGAGGTGGTGGATGTCTACGTCTTCCATAACCGTCCGAAATCCGCGGCAGTTTACGAGCCGGTCTGCCGGCGTTTGCTGCCGCTTGACGATTCGTGGCGAAGCACACTCACGTCGATTCCGTG
>JBDTPK010000115.1:0-7669 GCA_039932735.1 Nitrospirota bacterium | reverse complement strand
TGAAAGTCGGCAAGGCCAAGATGCACGTCCCAGGCCGCTGCCGCGAGATTAAGAAACGTCACACCTTCGAGACCTATCCCACAACGCACTTCTTTTCTCACGGCAAACTACTCCTCACCCGCGAAGGAGTCGTGGAACCTGCCGAACTCGCTGCGCTGATTTCGGATCATCTGCTGAAGTAATTGCTATCCAGGCTTGAGAGGTGTGTGCGGCTCGACCGTCCCTGCGCCCCACGCGCACAGTCAGAGAAGAAATAGCGCCTTGGGGACGCCTACCGCCAGTTCTTCAAAGACAGGCTGCTATTTCACCGATCGCGGTTTGGAACAATGCTCATGCTGAATCAGCCAGGCTGAACCTTCCTTACGCAGGAGTGCGGTGCATTTACCCGCATCGCTGCCTTTGAGTTCCCCGTTCCTAACCGCTTGAAACACATAGTCGTAGGTCGCCCACGCCGTTGGACCAGGCATCCGAACACGCAGGTTTGAGACGATGCTGATAAAGCGCAGGGTACTTCCATTGGAGAGTTCGAATTCGTAGTCCGACAGCCATTTTTCGATCGAGTCCTTCGTTTCCGTCTCGCCATCCTGAATACCGACATAATCTTTGGCATACAGCCTCAAGACGGCTTGTTTGTCTCTGTTTTCGGAGAAAGTTGCAGCTGCCATCGCAGCGTCCTTGATAATCCTCTCGATCTCCACCCCTTCCTCAGCAGACCAAGCCACGGCCGACCACGAGAGACAGGCCATCATCACCGCACCGGCAAATCGGCTTTTCACAAGATGCGCTCCGATCAAGCGGACATCGACTGATCAACCGGCATAATCGAATGAGAGATCGCGAGACTGGACTACGCGAATATTGGCAAGTCGACCCGACGAGAGACCGGACACGAGCGACATCCAAATCCGTTCGGCAAGTTGCCCGCCGGTGACAGACTCAACGTCGAAAATATAGCGTAGATTCTGACGGTCGAACACCTTCACGACCTTCTCTTGCACCAAGCGATCCAGTGCACCGATATCCGTCACCATCCCCGTCACCGGATCGATCGTGCCATGGACGGTCACGAAACAGTCCCATTCTCGGCCTTGATTGCCGTCCTGCAGTGCCATGAATGAGTAACGCCGCGTGACGCCGGCGACATCGAGACCGGCTTCTGCCGTTACTTCGGCATACAGGTCTTCATCCTCGTACAAGCGAATCGCGTGGAGCCTCCCAATGGATTTCTGCCCGTCCAGTTTACCCCAGAGGACACGGGCCAAGTTTTCCGACGTGGGGATCTGGTCCTTGAAATAGGGCATATCCAAGTTCAAGTTCTTATGGTCGAATTCTTCGAGTACCTGGAGCAAGGTGCACTTCAGGTCGAAGAGGTTCACAACCATGCCGGTCTTGGGGGCCACCTCACCTATGACCGTCACCTCAATCATGTAGTTGTGTCCATGCGCCGGCGGGTTATAGCAGGGACCGAACACGGCTCGGTTCTTGGCCTCATCCCATTCAGGTTTGATATACCGATGCGCCGCCGCAAACTCGAGACGCTTTGTCAGCAATACCGACGGCATCTTCTTATTCCTTTGTCCTATCCTTGAGTCTATCTTCTTCTCAGCACTCAGTCGTCAGTCCTCAGCGCTCATCACTATCGGAGATCTTTAAGCCACTCATCGCGCATACTCGCAGGAACAGGGGCCTCGGCGTGATACTCGCGATGGTATACCGTCAGCATAACCGACTGGCGCAAGTCGGCGAACGCAGCGGTCATCGACGCGGTCGGTCGGAATCGGACAAAATGCACCGCGCTGATTTTGGTTTCATGACTGTGGCCACCTTCGAACTGCCCGAATACATGCTCACTTCCGGTGCGAATCGCCACTTTTTCACCATGATCCAGCCCCATGAACATGTCGAGCCACTCTTTCATCCGGTCCTGCTCTGTAATCTCAATCAGTAACGTGGCGCTCAACTCACCAGCCCCCGGCATGAGGGCATTATAGACGTCCAATTCATCCTGGACCTTGTGGGAATCGAGAATGTGCTCGACGCGGATCATTTCCTGAGTCTGAAACCGCAACGTGTCGCGATTTTCGAAGACGAGCGTGAGCAGCGGCCCGACGAAAATCCTGCGCCGCTGCTTAAGCGCGATGATCTGCGAGCGGAACTGCTCCCGCTGGCGTTCATACTCTGCCATAGACAAGAGGTCATGGGGAGTCAAGAGGTTCATCGCGGTAACCCGTAGGCATCGCGCACGATTTGGATCGGATGCTGCGTCGGCCTTCCGCCGACATGAGCCATCGCGCCAGCCTGGTCCAGCTGCAATCCTGCCAGCGGGCAATCGGAGGCCACGAGATCGGCTGGAGCCTGTTCAATCACTCGAACCGCCTTCTGCGCGATCAACATCGAGAGAGGAAAGAACTCCGTCTTGGCAGACCATGAGCCATCGTGACCGGAGCACTTTTCAATCACCTCAACCTGCGCGCCGGCGCACTCCATCAGTTCCTTGGATTTGAATCCAATATTCTGATCCCGCAAATGGCACGGCACCTGGTAGGCGACTCGCCCTGGCTTCTGCTGAAAATCTGTGGCGAGAACGCCTTCCCGCTTCAATTTCATGAGATATTCGCTGATATCGAACGTCCGTTCAGCTACGCGCCGCACCTCATCGCCCCCGATGATCTCAGAATATTCCCGTTTCCACATCAAACTGCAACTGGCCACTGGCACGACAATGTCGTAACCTTTCTCCACCCAGGGTAAAAACGAGGCGACATTTGCCGACGCGGCCTGCTGAATCGCCGTCGTATCGCCGATATCGAACGAGGGCATGCCGCAACAACGTTGCTCGGGGACGACGACATGAACCGTGTTCTTTTCGAGGACTTGGATCGTCGCTTTGCCGACGTCCGTCGCTTGATAATTGACCAGGCAACTCCCAAACAAGGCGACCTTTCGTGGCACGGAGGCAGGAACCTGTGCCTTTCCGCGACGCTTCCACCAATGGATAAACGTCTCCGGAGAAAATCGCAAGACCTGACGATCCCGATGCAGGCCGACCCACGATTCCATGATTCCGCGAAGGAACCGGACCCCCATCACCCAATTGGCAACAGGGGCCAGCAGACTTCCGAGGACGCCGATCGCATCCGTTTTGATCAACAACCGATCGCGCCAGCTCACCCCCCGCGTCACAGCCAGATGCTTCTTCCACGCGATCATCAAGCGAGGAAAATCGAGCGCATACTGATGCGGCGGCGTATAGGGACAGTGGTTGTAACAGAGTTTACAGTAATAGCACTCATCGACGACCCGATGGTGGTCGGTCGGCGTGAGCTTGGCGACGTCTCCTTCATATCGATCAATGCCGTCGAGCAGCGTATTGAACGACGGGCACAGATTGAAGCAGCGCCGACAGCCATCGCAGACTTCATAGATACGCTGCGTGTCTTTCTGGAGCTGCGCAGGATCGATGGGATTGATCAGGCTCAGACCATTCAACGTTGCTCCGATCAGAAAGCAATCAGCGGCCAGTTATCAGGGACGGAGAGGAATCGGATCCTCATCCAGCCCTTCTGAAAACTGACCGCCGAACGCTGACCCCTATCAGCTCTTCTCAGCCTTGCTTCAGGCTGTCGAGCCCCTTCGTGAAGCGATTCGCATGAGACCGCTCTGCCTTCGCAAGTGTCTCGAACCATTCAGCAAGTTCGGCGAAACCCTCGTCCCTCGCCGTTTTGGCCATGCCAGGGTACATCTGCGTATACTCGTAGGTTTCGCCTTCGACCGCCGACTTCAGATTGGCTTCGGTATTCCCGATCGCCACCCCGGTCGCTGGATCCCCGACTTCCTTCAAGAAATCCATGTGCCCAAACGCGTGGCCTGTTTCCGCCTCTGACGTATCTCTGAACAACCCTCCGATATCAGGAAATCCCTCGATATCCGCCCGTCGGGCGAAATAGAGATAGCGCCGATTGGCCTGGGATTCTCCGGCAAATGCGTCCTTGAGATTGTCGTGGCTCTTGGTCCCTTTTAAACTTTTCCCCATTGTGTCCTCCTCCTTATGCTGAGAAATCTGCCGTCACCGCTGCCGGGATCTTACCACTATGCCCTCGGTGAATAACATAGCTATCCCCGTGGGATCAATGGGCGAGACGTCTGTTTGATGTTGACCGTTCTCTGCGACAAACGATAACACCCCGGCTGTGTTTTCAGCCCCAAGCACTCTCACCCTACGTCCAGCAACTATCCCTCCAGGATTGAGGTCGCTCATCTGCCTCCCCCTTTGCCTCATGACGAATGGCACTATCAGACAGGCGCCTTGTGACTCGTTATCCGATAGGTCGATACCGTGGCAACTCCGATTCCATCTCGGCCAAGGATTTGTAGATGCGGTCCTTCGTGGACAAAATGGGTGTCGTAACCGGCCAAGGAATGGCGAGGGCCGGATCGTTCCAGATGATACCCCGCTCGTCGCCCGGTGCATAATAGTCTGTGCACTTATAGAGAAACGAGGCGAGGTCGCTGATCACGCAGAATCCATGCGCACAACCTGGCGGCACATAGACTTGGAGCCGATTCTCCGCCGAGAGCTCGACTCCATACCATCGGCCAAAGCTCGGTGATCCCTTTCGGATATCCACCACGACATCGTAGACGGTTCCATCAGCCACCATCACAAGCTTCCCCTGAGCATGCGGCTCTTGGTAATGAAGCCCACGCAACGTGCCTCGCGGAGACTGTGAATAGTTATCCTGAACAAAGATGCCGGAAATGCCGGCGTCTGCATACCGACGTGCATGGTACGTTTCGAGAAAGATCCCTCGTGTATCGCGGAAGACATCCGGTTCAATCAGCAATACGTCCGGGATATCGGTTGTGGTAACGCGCATGATACTCCTCTTCGTCCTCTTGCCTGTCTCTCATGTGTGGGATGGGGAACCTTGATTCTGAAAATTGCGCCTTCCCAAGCGGCCTCGCCTGTCTCGCTCGACTAGTCCGACACCGGATTTTCTGGATCGACGATCTCAGGGCGATCAGGGTACAATTGCCCAAGTCGATCGATCAACGGCTTCGCAGCTGGCGTGCTCTCGTGGGTCGGCTCACTCACCGGATGGTCCCAGGTAAGAGTACGAATGCCGTCCTCCGCCAGCAACGATCGGACCGTCGACAGACAGGCCTCCAGCGTCAGCTCCGTGCCTTCTCGAAGATCGAGCACCCGCGCCTTGGGATCGATCGGCGGCGCCTCGGTATGGATGAGCGACCAACAACGGTCGAAAATAGTGGCTCGAAGTGCCGGCGAGGCATTGCACGTCGCGAGATCAGCCGTGCAGAGGGCTGACACGAACAGGACGAATTGTAAATCCGGCATCCCGGGATTCTGGATATCCAACGACGGCATGGCGGAGCATTATCAATGCCGACCGGCACGGAGTCAACCGGTACAACGCCCTTACCGCCCAGACAGATAGTCCGACCGACGATCAGGAATATCCGATCATGATTACAATTTTGCTGATGGGCCAGCTTCAAACAGCCGACGGCGAACGGGACCTTGCCTGTGAAGTCCCGTCCCCTATGTCCGTCCGCCAGGTGATTCAGCGGCAGGGCATTCAGTTGCGCCATCTCCTCCAGCTCATTCGCGAGAAAAAAGTGCTGGTGACTATCAATAAGAAGATTGCCAGCGAAGACTCACTGGTTCAGGACGGTGATGCGATCAGGCTGGTGGGACACGACGGCATGGGAGGAACCGGACTCGGTCCTTCACTGTAACGATGGCGAGAACAGGGTCGGCCCCCCCTCTCGGGGAGCCGGCCCTTTGATTCTGTATTCGCGAATGAAGCCGGAAGAAGGCGGGCGGCGGATGATCTCTGCTTACTTCTTCCCGAGGATTGCGTCCTTGGCAGCTTTAGCCACGCGGAACTTGACGACGCGCTTGGCTGGAATCTTGATGGCCTCGCCGGTCTGTGGGTTCCGTCCCATGCGGGCTTTGCGGTTCGCCAAGACAAGCTTCCCGATCCCAGGTATCACGAAAATGTTCTTCGCTTCCTTGTACGCCAAGGCGGCAAAGTCGTCCATGAGCTGAACGGATGCCTTCTTGGTCAATCCGGTTTTCTGCGCCAGATGATCGGCGATCTGCGACTTGGTCATTGATTTACCCATATGATCAACCTCCTTAAAAAACGATGATGGTGAAATGTGGCGAACTCGCCCCTCGTGACTCCGCTCAGACTCAGTGAATATTCATGAACGAATAGTCCTATCGTGGGAAGCGGCGAAAACCTGCGGAAGTCTATCCAAGTGCTCCAAGACTGTCAACCAGAAAAACACAGGCCAGTCGTAGGGAAACGCATTCACCCACTTCTTGCAGTTTTGAGACCAGCCAGCGTAGAGTACAGCCACTTCACGTATTCATGAGTCACGATTGCCGTATCCTGGAGTCGCTAGCATGGCAAAAGAACTACCTATTCTGCCATCGACCGCCCAACCGGCCGACGAGGCACAGGCAGAGCTATATCAGTACTCTCGTGTGTTTTGTCAGAAGGAAAACTCTCCCCCGCTTCGTTTGCTCTTGGAGTTTCTCACCTCGCGCGGCCAGGCGCCGATCACTCCGCCGAACATGGACGATACCATGTTGGATGAATGGGCCTGGGTTCAGGTGACGCTCGGATACGATCGCAATCGAAAACCGATTCAGATGTTCTGTGTCAGAGATCGAGGCACGTATCAAGACGTGTTCGATAAAGAGAAGGAGCTGTTCTTAGGCCTCCTCTCCGCTCACGACGATATCGAGGCAGCCCTCGTACGTGAGTATGTCGAGCGCGCGCGGTTCGTGCTCACGACTCGGTTCGCCCAGAATGAGATGACCGATGAAGGCTATGACTTCAACGGATGGATTTTGGAGTTCTACCAAGACCAGTGCAACGGCATCGTCCAGATCGACAACCAGGGCTTCTACTCACCGAAAGGCGACCTCATCATCGATCTCTCTATTAAAGTGGAATAAGCCACCGTGTCAGGCCCGACTCTGTCCACCCTTCTTCCGCTGTACCACAAGACCGACCACTGGTTCCATCGGGCAACCGCCACCCTGCTCGGTGAAGTTCCCTGCAGACTCGGATGTACCAGCTGTTGCATCGGCCCCTTTCCCATTACCCTCCTCGACGTCCAAGCCCTCCAGCAGGGACTCGCCGGCCTTCCGTCGGATCAGCGCCATCGCATCGAACAGCGCGCCATCGAACAGGCCGCCGCAATGGAGGCCGCGTTTCCACAACTGACCCACACAGATCTGCTCGACCATTGGTCCGATCAGGAGATCGACCGATTGGTCACCGCGTTTCACCATCATCCCTGCCCAGCGCTAGAGACGGATGGACGCTGTGGCGTCTACCCTCACCGCCCCTTGGTCTGCCGGTCGATGGGGATCCCGACAGAAGATCGCGGTCTAGCCCATGGCGCCTGCGAAGTCCAAACCTTTATCCCAATCATACGGCTCCCCTCCTCATTCCGAGAGGAAGAAGATCGACTAGCACGGGAAGAAGCCGCAGCCTTGGACACGCATCGTCAAACCACCGGATCGACAGGCGAAGAAATATTTCTCCCCTATGGGTTCTTACACCGCAAGACATGCGAGAAAAGCGGGACGGGTGAGAACGTGTGAAGACTGAGCGGAAGTTTCATTTCG
>JBDTPK010000114.1:0-7694 GCA_039932735.1 Nitrospirota bacterium | reverse complement strand
AGGAATATCACCACCCTGAAACTGCTTTGCCCGTGGCCCCGCCACACCGTCTTAGGAGCCTGTCCGACATCGACCCTTCTGCGAGGGCGAACGATCCCTGACCATCTGCATCGTTCTTGGCCCGAAAAAATCCTCAACGTATTCCAAGAATCCGCATTTGGTTTTTCCGTGCTTGTGGCCCCGCATCTGGCCACACCTCCTTCGCCTCGTCACGAAGGCAATGTCGGACAGGCTCCTAACCTGCATTACTCATGAACGCTTCTGCCGCAATCGCCGATCCGCTGCTACGATAGGCCTGCAGCCGCGGCCTCGCCATTTGGCCTCGAACCCTCGCTCGTCCCACCTGTCCCGCGCAGCCATTGACATCCCTATTCAAGCGGAATGGTGATGGCGATCCCACCCATCACATCGTTGAGCTTAAAGTCCCGTTTCGGGCTGAGCAGATGAGCATTGTGGCAGTCGATACAGGCCTGTGAGACGGCGAGGTCGGGATAGATCGCCTGAAAGTATTGTTGGCGCCCACTGGTCACGATTCCGGTGACCGGCAGGTCGGGATTCTTCCGAAGAGACTCCAACGCGTTGCGCTCCAGATCGCTCGCCGGAGCGTTACGCCTGTAAATCGGCCAGAGACCGATCAGTCGATACCGGACCCCGCTTCCGTCCTCGGCCGCGAGCTTTCCAGAATGTTGGAGAAACTGGGCCGGCAGCATGAGGGCGTTCTCCTGTTCCCAATGTTCGGACGCGGTAGTGACGCCTTTCGCCTGGAGTCGATTGACGATCTCCGTCGTGTACAGGGTGCGATCGGCCTTGATGACAGCATAGATATAGGCCGCCGCTTTCTCTGGCGGGATACCGGATGACCCAGATCGTTCCTTCGCGGATAGGGCGTAGGACCCCCACCACAGCCCAGAGATTAGGACGGTGAGGGCTGCGGCGTAGAGCGAGACGTTGACTCGGTGCATGAAGCCTCCTGTGTGGGTGGCAGAGGAGGAATCACCGGGAGGGTCACGATGCACGAGGTGCCGTTTCCCTCCTGGCTTTCAATTCTGATGTCTCCTCCAAATTTCTTGATGATCCGGCGCGCAACGGTCAGTCCGAGTCCGGACCCTTCGCCTTGTCCCTTCGTGGTAAAGAATGGATCGAACAATTTTGACAGATGTTGTTTTGGAATGCCGGGGCCTGAGTCCGCGATCGTGGTCACAACGGATATATCGGTCAGGGACGTCGAAAGACGCAGGGTGCCTCGTCCTTTCATCGCCTGTATGGCATTCATCAACATATTCGTAAACGCTTGTCTGAGTTGGTCGGGGAGGGCCAGCACGCAGGTGTCTCCCGCATACGATTTCTGGATCGCGAGTCCTGAAGCCTCCATGCTGCTCGTGAGAGTCGTGATGGCTTGATCGAGTTCCCGTTCGAGGTGAACTGGTTGCCGGTGGTCCGATGTCTCGCGGGCCGCGACACCGGTGAAGTCTCGAATAATAGCGGCCATTCGGCGGCCATGCTGGACGATGTCGCGGGCATAGGATCTGACGCGATCGAGGTTGGTTTCTTCTTCGATGGCTTCTCCCAGTCCGAGAATTCCGAAGAGCGGGTTGTTCAACTCATGCCCGATTCCGGCCGTGAGGGTTCCGAGGCTGCCTGATTTCTCGGCCTGGATGAGCTGATCTTGCAGACGGCTGTCGTCAGTCGTGTCCCTGAAAACAAGGCCGATCCGATCTTCGCCTTGGTTTCTTCCTGCCATATGGAACCACTGATAGTGATAGCGTCGAGGTCCAATCTCAATCTCTTGTCGGTGACTTGAGTCCGCTGTCCCTATTGCAGGGGCCAATGGGTCACGGGCCCGGTTGACGACAGCGGTATCCTCTTCCCCAGATGCCGTCGTGGACTGTTCTCCGTTTCGCGCACGTCTGAATTCTTTTCGCAGGTGCTCTCGTGCAGCAGCACCAACGGGAAGTACATCGAACAACGGGATTGATTGGGCTGAATCAAGTATGGGTTGAAAGGCTTCGCGCCCGATCTGGTTGATGTACTGCACCTGCTCGTCGTGATTGACCATGATGATCGGGGTGGGGACCGCATCCAGGATTTCGTCAGTCGAGTGAAGCAAGGACTCCACTTGTTGGGTTTTGCTGATCACTTGATCAGTCAGCCCTGCAAATGCGGCCTCCAATTGGCGATTCATTCGATTGAATTCGTCGGCTAGATCTTGGAGTTCATCGCCGGTCTGAATGTCGATAGGCTGCCGAAGCTCACCGCGCCCGATCGATTGCGCCGCTGCCTGTAACCGGCGCACCGGTTTGACAATGCGATTGGCTACAAGGTAGCCGAGCGACGTCATCAATCCGACGGCGAGGAGGCTGAATACGGCCATCCAGGTGAGGAAGTGACGGATCGGGGCAAAGAGTTCGTCGGAGGCTTGCCACACGAAGGTGTGCCAGGAGCCATTGCCTCGTTCACCATTTGTGGCACGGCTGGTTTCCGGTACCGGGGCGAATCCGATCAGCGAAGTTGATTGACCGCCATGGCCATCGCTCGGGGCGCTGACCCAGCCAGGCTGTAGGGGCGTGACGAGGGGAACGAGCTGTGCATCGGAGAGCGGCACGCCGGTCGGTAAAATGGGGCAGCTCATGACGATGCCGCGATGGTCGATCAGCATCACATGTCCGGTCTTGCCGAAGCGAATGGGAGAGATCGAGGGCGAGATCAACTCTTTGGCGTCGATGACACGATGGAGCACACCGACCGTTCCATACCGAATATGATCCATAACGGGAAGCGAGATGCTGATGACATAGGTTTGGGCACGTTCGTCGAAGTGTACATTTTCGATAAAGAGCTGGCCGACTCCCCGGTTGAAAGCGCCTTTCCACCAGGCTGTGTCTTTATTGGCAAAGGGAGGTGTCGTGGTCGACGCGGCAACCAGGTTACCCTCGATGTCGGTGATGTACAGCATCTTGGTGGCAGAACGGACTACTTGCGGGATCAGTTGATCGGCTTCGCTCTTGGCTCCCGAGAGATGTTCCTGAATGAGGCCAGCCATCTTGCTTCCCGTGATAGTCTGGACTGCCGCGGGATCGTTGGCCTCCCATCCGTTCTTGAGCCGGTCAATTATCCGGCGACGTTCAACGTCCGTCATGCCCAACAAGGTATCGCGCCGTTGCTCAAGTTCATGGACAATCGAAGGGTCTCCCGCAATCCGTGCCGTTCTGGCGACTTCATCAGACATTAAAAGGTCTATTTTTCGTGCCGTCTCCTCGGCCAAAGCCTTGAAGCTTTCGCCGCTCACAACTTGGATCTCACGAGAGCCTTGCCAAAAGGCGAGACCGAGACCCACCAGGAGGGGGACTATCCCCACGAGCAACATGGACAGAATCAGTTTGAGTTGGAGCCCCCATCGTGATGTCGTTGGAGATGCAGGGGATGCGGGATTCATGACAGGCGTCCTTGTCTGGCCAGCTCGGCATTTGAAAAGGTCAAGGTCAAAGTCGTGCCCTTATCGACGTGACTATCGACCGCAATGGCGCCGTGCATTTTATTGACGATGGTTTTGACATTATAGAGCCCCAGTCCTGTGCCTTTGCCAGGAGCTTTCGTGGTGAAAAATGGCTCGAAAATCTCGGAGATTTTCTCCGGGGCAATGCCGCACCCCGTATCGGAGATCCGGACGTGGACCTGCCCGTCAATAAGTGTGGTCGTGAGCGTCAGTGTCCCGCCAACGAGCTCCATGGCATGGACAGCATTGGTGATGAGGTTCACGAAGACGTGGAGTAACTCATCAGGATTACCCTTGACGACGACGCCGGGCTGATACTGTTTGATCATTTCAATATCGTGAAGACTCGCTGCGTAGCGTGCGATTTTCAGTGCCTCGTCCAACTTTTCGTTGACAGACACCAGCACATCTTGGTGGGGGGATGCGCGCCGTGAATAGCGGGTGAGGTCCCGACAGATGGCACTCGTCCGTTTGACGGCTTCAATAATATCATGGGCTTGTTCGTGGACGGCGGTCAGGTCGTGTTCCTCTGTGAGATTTTCCGCCAGGCCCAAAATGAGTTGCAGGGGGTTGTTGATATCATGCGCGATTCCCGCAGCAAATGAGCCGATCCCTGCAAGCTTTTCCGACTGGAGGAGCTCGGCTTCGAGTTTGGATTCATGCTGGACCAGCTTCCATAGCAGCCGGGAGGCCGACCCACTGAGGATATCTGTGGCAGGAGGTTTGTGAGCATGCAGATACCGCTCCATCTCCGGATCACCCGTGACATCCATAATCAGGCTCACGCCATGATTGCCGGTCAGGTCCGGCACATTGGTGGTTGCGGGAATCTGAAGCTCGCGCGCGCGTTGCATCCCTGGTGCGTCAGGGTCACGGTCTGCAACGCCGACGATCTCAATCGACGGGATTTGGTGCAACAGGTCTAAGAGCGCGCGCCCACCGCGCCCCGCTCCCAGAATGGCGACTTTGGTTGGGTCAGCGCGGTCCATTCAGGCGGTCTCCCTGTAGCAGGGTTGTCCCCCTCCATCTCGTGGAGAGTACGGAGGGAAACGTCTCTCCTCGAGACAGGGAAGATGGAAGCGCATTCTCACAGCTTTGCCAGCTCCCTCTGCTCTAGGGCTCGCGCAACGGCTGATCTCAGCTTTTCTCCTTCAACCGGCTTGACGAGATAATCCACGACGCCTTGTCGGAGGAAGGAGGTCGCCATATCGGTATCCGGGAAGCCGGTCAGCACGATGAGCGGGACGCGAGGGTAGTTGGCCCTGAAATAGGCGACGGCTTCGGCCCCATTGATTTTCGGCATACGAATGTCGCAGATGACGACGTCGAGGAGGAGCCGGTTTTCTCCAGAGTTAATGACCTCGATCGCTTTCTCACCGTTTTCCGCTTCAAGGACTTCATAGCCGGCCTTCTGCAGCGTCATCTTCACGACTTTGCGAATGTCGGGCTCGTCGTCTACTACGAGCACCCGCCCCTCGCAGGCCTCTCCTCCGATAAAAAACCCAGATTTGAATTCATCCATGGGACCCTCCTTGTTTGATAGGTGAATGCGGTTACGTCAGGGCAGATCACGTGCCTTTGCCCTGTCTGAAGCGCAATGTGCGTGCCAGCATGGTGATGAGGCAATGGCTCACGTTCCTCAGCAAAGAGATGTGATGTCGTGACGTAACGCAGGCACACGTGGTGGCAATCCACCACCATGTGCTGAAATCCACCACCAGCGTCAGCTGCCATATCGCAGGCTGTGTGATGTGCGAAAAGCGGCTGAGTGCTCCGGTCTGTCTTGTTCATCTGATTCGTCTTGTTCAATGATACGAGACAGACTAGCAGGATGCTGAAAAAGTCCACCAGCGGCGTTCTCGTGTCGCTCAGAGACTCAACGTACCGAAGCGTACGTCTCTCCTCTTCGCTCGCTACGGCCTTGCTGGACCGCCTTTTTGAGCACCCTGAGCGTATTCTGGCTTCAGCCCCGTACGGAACATTCCACCGTACTTTCGGCGTCGACCGAGTGTTTCCGCAGGCTGCTAGAGCAAGCAGATATACTGCAGCAGCTGGTCCTACTGCCCTCGAATTGCCTTTGAGTCTGCCGCTGAGGTATTCTCTAGCCTATGAGATCGGAGGGATGATGATTACGCCAGATGTACTGACAGAATATGTGCGCAAGACGATGCCGGATGCCACGGTCACGGTCTTGGACCGGACCGGCACGATGAATCATCTCAAAGTCGTGGTGATCTCAGCAGCCTTCGCGGGGAAAAATCTGCTGGATCGGCATCGCTTGATCTATCAGGCGTTGGATGCCCCGATGAAAGATGGGCGGATTCATGCGCTCGAAATTACCGCTAAAACCACAGATGAAACCTAGGAGGCCGAGCCATGGCAGATCCCATTCAAGAAGAAATTGACAAAGAAGTCGCCACGCACAAGATTTTGATCTACGGCAAGGGCACCAAACAAATGCCGATGTGCGGGTTTACGAGAGAGACCATACAATTCTTCGATAAATACGGGTACCCGTTTGAACTCATCGACGTTCTGTCTCAACCGAGCAAGCGAGAGGCGCTCGCAAAAATGACCAACTGGCCGACTCTCCCCAAGGTGTTCATCGACGGTCAGTTTTACGGCGACACCGATGTGCTCGATCCGATGGCAGCCAAAGGCGAGATCGAGCCGCTGCTGAAAAAGGCATTCGGAAAATAGAGTAGTCGAAAAGAAGATCGGGAAGGACGTCTGCCAAACTCTCCTGCTCGCGCAACGCGCGGCCTCAGAAGGCCCCCGTTGGACGCGCGCAATCGAGAGTTCGACAGACGCCCTTCCTATTTTTGTCATGTAGCGGCTCGGGAGGGGGAAGGGCACTCGTATAGCCCTGTGCTCCCGGAACGCACACGATAAGACTGCGCTCGTTCGACGGGCGCAGTGGGACCAATGCGGGTGCCCTTCCAACGGTCCCTTCCCTCCTTTGCCCGCCATGGAGTCTTATCTAAGAACGTTGATAGCTAATCAATAAACTTATATAATTCGAATATGAAACGCCTGGAGTTCGTTGGCTCCAGCCTCGAAGAGCTGAAAGAGTTTCCGACTGAAGCCAGGCGTGCGGTCGGGTTCGAGTTAGAATTCATGCAGCGCGGGTTGGATCCCTCGGACTGGAAGCCCATGAAAGAGGTGGGTGCCGGCGTTCGAGAAGTTCGGATACATATCCTAGGGGAGTGGCGTGTACTCTATGTTGCCAAGTTTGCGGACGCTATCTACGTGCTGCATGCGTTTCAGAAGAAGACGCAGAAGACCAAAAGAGAAGACATCGAGTTGGCTCGGACACGTTATCGACAGATCGGAGACCGATCATGAAAAAGAAAATGACCAAGTCCAGCGGTAATGTTTTTGTCGACCTTGGCTTTGATCCGGTCGAGGCCACCGTGCTCCAAATGCGGGCGAATTTGATGAGCGATCTTCGCCTCTATATCGAGAAGCACAAGCTCACCCAATCTGATGCAGCCAAGCGCCTCGGCATTGCACAATCCCGCGTCTCTGACCTCGTGCGTGGCAAATGGGACAAGTTCAGCCTTGAAATGCTGATCACGCTTGAAACAAGGATTGGGCGGACAGTTCGCGTAGAATTTGCGGCTTAATCGATAGATAGGCGATGCATTTTTTGCAATATCGAGTTGGTCGATACCTATTTCTTCACTTGCCTCACGTGAGGCACAAGGTTATTCTCAAAACCAGTGGCAGCAAGTGGGAGGGCAATATGAGCTATTTGCAACAAACCATCAAAGCAGTGATTCGGCCTGGTGACGAAGTCGGCTATGTGGCCGAATGCCTTGAAATTGCCGTCGTCACTCAAGGGCGGACGCTGGATGAAACCGTCAAGCACCTTCAAGAAGCCACAGCGCTGCATCTGGAGGGGGAGCATCTGGCGGACTTTGGCTTGCGAGAGAAGCCGACCTTGGTGCTGACCATGGAGTTGGACCCAGTCCATGCCCAAGCTTCGTAGACTAGCCGGTCGCGAGGTTCTGACCATACTGCAGGGCTTTGGCTTCCAGCAGATCTCCCAGCGGGGGAGCCACGTCAAGCTAATCCGTGAAGTCGCAGAGATACGACAAGTATTGACCATCCCCCTTCACGCAGAATTAGATTCCGGCACCGTTCGCGCCATATTTCGCCAAGCCAGTCGATTCATCTCAGAACAAGACCTACGCCCACA
>JBDTPK010000113.1:0-7757 GCA_039932735.1 Nitrospirota bacterium | reverse complement strand
TAGAGCCGTCAACGATCCCGGCGGTACATCCAGAGTCTGAAGTCCCGACCCCGTCTGCCGCTGATTTCTCGCCGGCGGCTCCATTTTCATGGGACACCGTCTTCGACGGCGCATTGAAGTTTGCTCCAGGAACGTTGTCGTTGAGTTCGTCAGCCGCAGTTTCCACGTCGGATACGAGCTTACAGGACGCAAGGGAATTAGAATCAGTTCAGCCAGAGCCAGAGCCAGAGCTCTCTTTACTATCCATTACATCAGCTCCAGATCCTCCCATCTCATCTGGCTATCTCGAGCCGTTGCCATCGGTTCATTCCTCGATATTGAGTGAAGAGCGAGGATCGATCGCAGAAACAACTGGGATCAGCGAGCCCGATCTCTCATGGGCAAAGTCGGTTCCCCTTTCTGAAATACCCTCGCAGCCATTGGAGGCACTGACTTTTTCAAGCGATGCCCCAACCGCCCATAAGGTAGGCCTTTCGGTGCCGCTCCTGTCAGAGTCAGTCGCACCGACCCGCGAATCTGAACCAGTTCCGTCCCCGTCTTTTATGAAGCCACAGCCTGTGGCGCTCGCACCTGAAACCTCTGCTCCAGAGCCGTCACATTCAGAGATAGTTCCGGAAGCACCACCTGTACCTGAATCGGTTTCCCAAGACCCCCGTGACATACCCCTCACATTGTCCAAGGCCATCGAGGCATCTCCGCTCTTTGCCGCGCCAAGTGATGTGCCATCGGGAGCTCCGGTCTCGACGGATACGTTGTCGCGTTGGAGTACTGGTGAAGTCGAGGTTCAGTCACATCGTCCGTCTGAAAAGAAACAAAATTTTAGCAAGAAGAAGGTCCCGGTTGATTTGCCAACTCCGTTACCGTTGATTGAGAAATCGTCTGACGTGGTTGCCGAGCTATCGCATAGTGGTGGGTGGGAATCGGTTCCTTCGGAAGCGGCTCCTGTCGTTGAAGCGGCAGCTCCCATTCTTGAAAAAATTGTTCCACAGGAGGATACGAGACCCGAGTGGATTCGGGCGAGTGAATCGATCACGTTTGTAAATACCCTGCAACCGTCTTCTGCGGCGTGGCAGGATTCCGTCGTCGAATCCACTCACTCGAATTCAGAGCCTGCATTTTCGGTCTCTACGTCAGCCGTAGATGTTCTTTTTGACTCAACGGCAGAGAACAGCCGGTCTTCGACTCGGGATCGTGTGGCGTCGCCAAGCCCCCGCCCTCGGGTTGCGGCTAGTATGGCGAGGGTCCGCATTGGCCTCTTGTCGTTTATCGGGTCGTGTTTTTCGACGACGCGATGGATTGTGTTGTTGTGTGTTGGATTGGCGTTCTCCTGTGTTGTGCTGGTAGCGGTCGCGATTGGGGCAATTGGATTGGTCTGGATGGTGATGGAAGCTCCCCCGTCGCCGGTCTACCAGAACCTGACGGCGAGTCCTCCTCGAGTACTCACCGACTCAACGAAAAACGGGTATTTTTTGCTGCTCGGATTTGATGTTCCCGAGGGACAAGATCCGCTCCGAGCAGGTTACGAGAGCAAATTGGAAGGGAGCGATCTTCAAGTTGCGAACGCTTGCATGGTCGGTGACGATGGAAAGGGGACGACGACAGGGGCCTCCGACAACGTGGTCCGTGGGTGGTTCACCAGTGCAGAGCCGGTGGCGCAGCTGAAGCTGCAGGCTGCTTTAGTACGATCATGGGCGGCTCAGGAAGCGCTCGCCCTCAGACGTTACCGACAGTGGTTGTCGATGCCGTTTGAAGATGTAGGCTACGGGAAAATCCTCAGTCCGAACTGTGCCCATATTCTACTGACGCATCGACTGTACCTGGCTGAAGGGTTTACACAGGATCTCAACACCGGTCTCGAACGGCTTGAGACCGATATGAAATCCTGGCGCACGGTGTTGGGAGAGTCGAAGACGTTGGTGGTGAAGATGCTGGCAGTGACGGCCGTGCAGGACGATGCTGCAATCGCATCGGGGCTCTTGACCCAACAGGAACTCGATGAGGAGGCGATTAGTCGACTCCGTAAGATCGTTCGTCCCCTTGATCAAGTTGAGTTGTCCCTCCGATGGCCGATGCAAAGCCATCTTGCATGGGCGACAAAGAATGGGGCGAAGGGCCTCAAGAACGACAAGGTCGACGAACGCCCTTTTTATGTTGCGCTGGCGGCTGCGATGCCTCTTCCCGTGCAGCGGCGAGCCAATGCCTATGCCGACTATTACGAGGCGGCGAGCAAAGCGGTGGCGGAAGGGCGCTACACCAACTTGCCGAAACCGTCCAGTTTTATTCGGACTCCCGCTGTCAGTGTAATCGACTACGTGGCGAATCCGATCGAGCACATTGTCGGAATCGAGCCGCTCCCCTCATGGGATCCTTATGTTGGGCGAACAATGGAGACCGATGCACGGCTTCGTCTGGTGAGCTTGCAAGCCTGGCTCAGACAAGGGGCGCACGATGGAAATGTGGTCACGCGACTTGCAAAGGCAGGACAGGCCTACTACGATCCCTTTACCGGTCTTCCTATACTGCTCAATCAGCAGAGAGGAGTGATGTATAGTGTCGGGCAAGACGGCAAAGATCAAGAAGGCGATCCCCAGCGCGATGTCGTCGTCACAATCCCAAGCCGCAATCGACCGTGATTGAGAGCCGTTGTTCCATGCCTCCGCTTCGATCCCAGTCATCCCTGGCTCCTTTTCTTCCTCAGCCTTAAATTTCTGACTCCTTCGTCCGATCTGGATTGCTTGACACTGCCGACCGTATTCCACAGAATCATCGCACACCGTTCAGAGAATAGGCACCATGGCGTCCGCATCATCACCTTTTCCACATCTTCCTTCGGCTAGGAAGGGAGCCACATTTCAGTCCCCCATTCCGACGCAGATCGTATCGAACGAAGAATTTACTCCCTTCGGTCAGACCGCAGACCAGGCCCGCGTTGAAGCGTTTGCCAGAACACTTGTGGAACGGACTGCACCTCGACGAGGTCTCACACGTCGAGACTTTCTCCGGACGACCGGCGGGATTGCAGCTGCGTTGTTGGCTATGAACTCGATCTTTGGGAAGTTTTTTGACATTGGAGAAATCGAGCTGTTTGAAACGGCAGCCTTTGCTGAGCAGCAGGGCGCGCCCTATTTCATCTTCGATGTGCAGACGCATTACGTCGGCTCGCATTTCGATCCGACCGATGCGGAACACAATCGAAAAGGCGCGGTGTCTAAACAGGGGCTGCTGTCGCTCAGACGATGGATACGGGAGTCAGGGCTCAATCCGAAGCTGGCTGGCGATCGGGGCACCATCGACGATCTTTCGTGGAAGAATTTTGTGAAAGAAGTGTTTCTCGACAGCGAGACCGCTATCGGCCTCATCAGCACACCGCCGGGACCCTATCCGCAAGAAGCGGTGGTGCCACCGAACGAGATGGCGCATATCCGTGACGAAATCAATCGTCTTGCACAGTCTCAACGAATGCTGGCGCATGGATTGGCCACACCCCAGCTGGGGGTAGCCGATCTGGACTTCATGGCGATGCAGGCGGGGGCGCTCAAGGTCGATGCCTGGAAGTGCTATACCGGCTCTTGTCCGAAGGGATTCGATCGTGGTTGGTGGATGGACGATGAAAAGATCGCCTATCCGATGCTGGAGCAAGCGCGCAAGCTCAACATTAAGCGGGTCTGTGTTCACAAAGGACTTCCTCTTGGGCCGGTGCCGGATTACAACCACCCCAAGGATTTGATCAAGGCGGCAAGAGATTTTCCGGACATCGATTTCCTGGTCTATCACTCGGGGCTCAAGAGTGCCTCGATGGTGGATAGGGTGTTTGCGAAGACAGGGGAGATTCCCTGGACCACCGAATTTTGCCGCATGAAGCAGGGGCAGCCTGGAATCAAGAACATATACATGGAGCTCGGCTCGACCTTTGCGCAGCTTGTCACAACCCATCCGGTGGTCTGCGCGCATCTGCTT
Organism: Nitrospirota bacterium; assembly: GCA_039932735.1. Lineage (GTDB taxonomy): Bacteria > Nitrospirota > Nitrospiria > Nitrospirales > Nitrospiraceae > Palsa-1315. The sequence continues at coordinate 3,800 of JBDTPK010000113.1, read as the reverse complement.
GGACAGATCATCGAGGCGTTCGGCGTCGATCACGTGCTCTGGGGGACAGATTCGATTTGGTATGGTTCGCCGCAATGGCAGATCGAAGCCTTTCGGCGATTCCAGATTCCGGATCAGCTGATTGATCAGCATCGGTACCAGCCGCTTACACGGCAGGTAAAGGAAAGGATCTTCGGATTAAACGCGGCGCTGGTGTTTGGCGTCGATGCCAAGGCGAAGCGGAATGAGTTGCAGAAAGATGTGTTGGGACAACTCAGGATGAGCTACCTGGAAGAAGGACCGGAGCCGAGCCGCAAAGCCTACGGATGGGTGGTATGAGAGCCGGTCTGTGAATAGATGGAGGATATGGCGACATGAAAAGTGAAATCTTATATCCAGGGGCCTTTCCCATGGTGCGAGTGGAATTGGCAGCTGGTGAGCACATCAAAGCCGAGTCGGGCGCGATGGTGGCCTGTTCCCCCTCCATCGACATTGAAAGCAAGATGGAAGGTGGTTTTCTCGGAGCTTTGTCGAGAAAGTTTCTGACGGGGGAGAAATTCTTCTTCCAGACCCTGCGCGCCAGCCGCGGTCCCGGCGAAGCCTTGCTGGCCCCGACGGTGCCCGGAGAAATTGTCATCTTGGAGCTTGACGGCGTGAGTGAGTACATGGTGCAGAAGGACGGTTTCCTCGCAGGCGCCGACGGAATCGTTATCGAAAGCAAAATGCAGGGCTTGAGCCGTGGACTGCTGGGGGGAGAGGGTTTCTTCATTCTGAAAATCAGCGGGAAGGGGACCCTCGTGCTGAACAGCTTTGGGGCTATTCACAAGATCGAGTTGAAGCCAGATCAGGAATACATCGTGGACAATAGCCACCTGGTGGCCTGGTCCTCTACGACCTCCTACAATATTGAAAAGGCCACTTCAGGCTGGGTAGCCAGCTTCACCTCAGGCGAAGGATTTGTCTGCCGGTTCCGAGGGCCTGGACTCGTCTACATTCAAAGCCGGAATCCGGGCAGTTTTGGAGCGTGGATACGGCAGTTTATTCCCGCTTCCAAGTAGCGGATGTTGAAAACTCCAGCCAACTTCTTTCTCACCTGCGGCCTTGTTGGCTGACGTTTTGAGCATCCGCACGAGGGCCTTCCGCCGTCAATAAATCAATCATCAATTTGCCATGACTCAATTCTTTCCCAACGCCCTCTGTTTCGGTGATGAGTTTCCCGCTACTGGTGCGCCTTGTTGTATTCAGGTCGAGGAGCATGGGCTCACCGTTGCTTTTGCATCTGATCCTAGCGATCGCCAACCGGAATCCGTTCCTTTTTCAAGGCTCACCGTCTCGGCGGGCGGACTCGACCTTGACCAGCTCGTGGTGAAATGGACTGGGCCCACAGGGGGGCGGACGCTCTATCTCAAGAATCCTGATGTGATCAGCGCTTTCCGCCAAGCGGCGCCGGATCATTTGAGTCACTCCTTTGAACAGGCGGCTGAACATGTCCGTCAGGTGCGTCACCGGAGACGGCTCGGCTGGAGCCTGGTCGTGGGGGTGATCCTGTCTACGGTGTTGGGACTCTGGCTTGGGTCTGATCTGCTGGTTGAGATTGCCGTGAGCCGGATTCCGGTGGAGTGGGAACAAAAGCTGGGCGAATCGGCCTATCGGGAATTTCTCAGTCATCAGGAGGTGATGAAAGAGGGCGCCGCGGTGACCGCGCTGGGAGAGATGACGCAACGTATGACGGCGCAGATTCCAAATAGTCCCTACAAGTTCGACGTAACCGTGGTGAAGAGCGATGTCGTCAATGCTTTCGCGCTGCCTGGTGGGTATGTGGTGGTGTTCACAGGGCTCATAAAAAAAGCAGAAAGCGGAGAAGAAGTGGCAGGCGTGCTGAGCCATGAGTTGAATCATGTGCTGCGGCGGCATGGGCTTGAACGGATCGTGAAAAATCTCGGGCTGATGACGGTGGCGGCCATTGTGCTCGGTGATCAACAGGGCCTCGTCGGGATGATGAAACAACTCGGCGTGGAACTGTTCACGCTCAAGTTTGGCCGGGAGCAGGAGACCGAGGCCGATCTGACGGGCTTGCAATTGCTCCAACGGGCGAAGATCGATCCCTCCGGGATGATTACGTTTTTCGAGCGGCTCTCGGAGAAAGACGAAGGTCGGATGGAATGGCTCTCTACGCATCCAATGAGCGCCGCCAGGGCCGAACGATTGAAAGCCGAGCTCGCCGCCTTGCCGAAGAAATCGTTGGAGCCTTTTACCTTCGACTGGAAGCAGGTGCAGGCATCAATCGGACCTTAGCTTGGTTCATTGGCTCATTCACATTTCGATGAATCTGTCCTGTCGGTCCGACGCCTCAACAATTACTCGGCTCTTACAGCTTAAGTGACCTTGTAATACACTGATGTCCTACACGATCTATTAGGAGAGGCGCCATGGGAACAAGCGTTCGTTTGCCGGCTCGACTTGAACGACTGGTCTCGCGTGTCGCGAAAGAGCGGGGAGCCACAAAGTCTGAAGTCATCCGGAATGTCTTGACCGTTCTTGAAAAGGAGGATCAGAAGGTGCGCGGTGGCGCTACTCCCTACCAAGCTATGAAACACCTGATTGGGTGTGCTTCGGGAGGCCCTTCTAATCTTTCAACGGAAACCGGCAAAAAGTTTCGCGGGCGCTCCTGCGGCGACGGACTGCCCAGTGAGCGCAGTCCTGGTTGACGCGGGCCCGCTGGTGGCGCTCCTGCATCGCGATGATCAACACCATCAGATATGAGTGAAGGCTCTCACCAAAATCCGCGATCCGCTGGTCACGGTCTGGCCTGCGTTCACGGAAGCGATCTATCTGTTGAATTTCTCGTGGCGGGCACAAGACGCGCTGTGGGAACTGGTATTGGAAGAAACAGTCCGGCTGCTACCCGTGGAGGCTGACGATCATCGACGCATGCGAGACCTGATGAAGAAGTATCGGATGTTGCCTATGGATTTGGCCGATGCGGCACTGGTGGCCGTGGCGGGAGCAGGAGGCTGAGGCCAATCTGAGGCGGTTGCATTTGCTTCAGCGAGCGAAGATCGATCTCTCCGGCATGATCACGTTTTTCGAACGCCTCTCTGAGAAAGATCAAGGTCAGATGGAGTGGCTATCCACGCACCCGATGAGCGCCGCCAGGACAGAACGATTGAAAACGGAGCTCGACGACTTGCCGAAGAAATTGCCGGAACCTTTTACGTTCGATTGGTAACAGGTACAGGCCGGGTGTAAAAGCGCGAACTTATTCGCGCACGCCGTCATGAGCTAATGTGACCTTGCAGCAAACCTATACTAGTGGGTTGGAGCCACCTTCTGTTCAGGTTCCAGCGTTATTCCTATTTCAGCAGGGTCGTGTTCATAGGCGGCGGAGGAAAGTAGGCCGAAAAACGGTACCAGCCAAATAGCCCCACCGACGATATCAAGAATGCCCAGAGTACCCATCTTTCTCGACAACGTTCGGTATTGGGTTTGGTATCCCGATTTCTGTACCTCGATAAGCAGATTGTCTCCTCTCTGCGCCTCGAAGTGAAGAGGGGTTGTACCGACAGGTTTCCCGCTGGCGATAACCCGAGCCCCTGGGGGGTCTGAGCTTACGCCGATGCTCTCGCTTCTCGGTCCGAATAATGAACATCCGGCAAGGTAACACGAAGCAATCAGAAGTGAGATTAATCGAAAATTCCACATCTTCGGCCATTTCATCTCTCGACCCTCCGGGATAGGTAGTTGTCTGGTTTTGTCCAGCAAATGAAGCATCGCAGAGATAGCCATATAATTAAAGCAAAAATCACATGTTCCACGCCGGG
>JBDTPK010000112.1:0-7831 GCA_039932735.1 Nitrospirota bacterium | reverse complement strand
TTGAGCTTCCTGCTAGGCAGCCAGGGTCATGTCCCCGGCTCGGCTGTAGTGTGCAAGTGGGACGATCAACTTTTCAGGAAAGGGCGTTTTGGCGAAGCGGCGCGGGTGACGGGGAAGATGGTGCAGGTCCATCGCGGTGCCGCCACTGTAAGCGGGGAGTAATTCTGCAGTAGAACCACTGTGTGCTTAGCACATGGGAAGGCGCAGAAACACGATGATCCGCAAGCCAGGAGCCCCATCCTGCAGTTGATTCGACTCAACCCTTCGAGCACAAGGGAGATCCGTCATGCCAGTGTTTATCATTCGTTGGTTGATGTGTGTCTGCATTCTCGCATAATTACTTGCTTTCGATGATGTTTCTGCGCAAGTGGTTACAATGGCCGACCGGACCGATGTCATTGAAACCTGAGAGGTTGTGGTCAGCGCGACAAAAACTCCAGTCCATGTTACGCAACCAACCAGTGCGGTCGAAGTCATTACGGAAGAAGATCTCAAGCGTCGGCAAGTGAAGACGGGTGTGGATGCGCTCCGTCTCAGCCAGGGCGTGACGGTCTTCTCGGACGGCGGGCCAGGCACGTCCTCATCGGTACGCATTCGAGGGAGCAATTCCGATCAGGTGCTGATGGTGATCGACGGCGCGATTATGAACAGCGCCAAGCTTGGCAATTTAAACTTTGCCAATTTCACCACCGACAACATCGAGCGTATTGAGATTCTTCGCGGCGCGCAAAGCATGTTGTGGGGAGCGGATGCGATGGGAGGCGTGATCAATATCACCACGAAGAAAGGCACCGATGCTCCGTCGGCCAGTGCGTTCTTCGGGTACGGATCGTTCTCGCCTAGTAGAGAAGGCGGGCAGGTGTCTGGGAAAAATGGACCGATAGATTTCAGCGTGGCATTTTCACGCTGGGGCTATACGGGATTTTCAGTGGTCAACTACCGCCGGGGAGCATCAGTGCGAGATGGACTTCATAACTGGCAAACGTCGGCGCGGCTTGGGATTGCGCTGCCGTATGAGGGACGGCTCGATTTCAATTTTCGTCTCTTACAGGGGAGGACCAGTGTTGACGGCAGGTTTGGACACGGCTTCGACACGTTGGGAGCCTTCACCAACAGCCAGCAGTGTGTCTACAGCGCCTCGTACAATCAGCCGATTACAACGTGGTGGAACCACGCACTGACGGTGTCTCGTCAAAGAGAGGGTTCTGAATCTTTTTCGGGAACGACGCAGCGCAATGTGCAAACGGGGGTGGTCTCTCCTACATTCGCCTTCCGATCATAGATCGACACGTTGGCGAATCGAGTGGAGTGGTAACATAATTTTCAGATCGTCAAGCCCCTGTTACTCAGCGCCGGATATCAGTTTCGTGACCAACCGGGAGAAAATCGCGACCTCCTGACGAACAATTTGAATATTCCGCACAAGGTGCGTTCCAGCCATGCAGGCTTCGGTCAAGCCCAACTCAATCTCTGGGATCGAGTCCTTGCGACGGCAGGTGTGCGGCAGGATGAGTACAACGTTTTTGGCGGCGCAACGACCTATCGGGCCACGGCCGGTTATCTCCATCAAGAAACCGGCACCAGGCTTCGGAGCAGCTATGCGACAGGTTTTCGCGCTCCAACACTCACTCAATTGTATTGCCAAAATTTTGGAAACCCAGATCTGCAGCCTGGTCGATCAATGGAGCATGGTCGTGAATTATCACCCGATCGATCTACTCAGGATCAACCTGGAAGGCCGATATGTAGGATCACGGTTCGACGATGTGAATAATCTACAACCCATGGGGGCATTCGATGTGGGGAACGTGTCCGCGAACTACGATGTGACAAACCGTGGGCAGACATACGTTCGAGTCGACAATATTTTCGATGAGAAATACGAAGAGATTCGGCTTTTTGGCACTCCTGGGAGATCTATCTTTGTCGGTCTGAGAGTCAATTACGATGCGAAGCCATAGGATTGTATGATCGCTCCACGTCTGGTCATTGCCGGCACCCATAGCGGTGTCGGCAAAACGACGGTCACTCTGGCGATCATGGCGGCCCTGCATCAGCAGGGTCGCCGGGTTCAGCCATTCAAAGTAGGGCCTGATTTCATCGACCCGGGACATCACCACGCTGTGACCGGTCTTCAGTCTCGTAATCTTGATGGTTGGATGTTGTGTGAGGCTATTAATCGAGACATCTTCGCCCGAGCTGCCGCCGATGCAGATCTCTCTCTCATCGAAGGAATGATGGGCCTGTTCGACGGCAGTTCGCCGGTGAACGAGGTCGGGAGCACGGCTGAATTGGCGAAGCAACTGGATGCGCCGGTGCTGCTTGTCATCGATGGGAGCGCCATGGCCCGCTCCACTGCGGCCATGGTGTCGGGATATGCGAAATTCGATCCGGGGTTACGAGTAGTTGGAGTGCTGTTCAATCGAGTCAGCAGCGACGGGCACTACAAGCTTCTCAAGGAAGCCGTGGAGCAAGAAACCGATGTGGTGGCGGTAGGGTATCTGCGGCCAGATCCGGCGGTGACGATCTCCGATCGCCATCTCGGGCTCGTGACGGCGATGGAACAGGAGACAGGCGAACTCTACAGTCGGCTTGCGAAGGCTGCAGAAGAAACGGTCGATCTGGGTCGAGTCGAGACCCTTGCCCGCTCATGCAGAGAGTTGACGGCGGCGGTACCTCAGTCCGTGAAGAGGAGCCACGGTCGTTCGGTCCGCATTGGCGTCGCACAGGATCTGGCTTTTTGTTTTTACTATCCCGACAATCTTGAGTTGCTTGAAGCAGAGGGGGTGGAATTGGTGAAATTTTCGCCCATGAACGATCAGGTGCTGCCCGAAGTGGATATGCTGTACCTTGGCGGGGGCTATCCAGAGCTGCATGGCGAACGGTTGGCTGGGAATGTCACCATGCGAACGGCAATCCGAAAATTTGCTGAGCAGCGTGGGACGATCTATGCGGAATGTGGTGGGATGATGTATCTCACGCAAGCCATCCACGACTTCGCCGGCACTGTGCATGAGATGGTCGGGCTATTTCCTGCTGAATCGGTGATGCGAACGCAGAGTCTGACTATGGGGTATAGAACGATGGAGCTTTCGCAAGATTGCATACTTGGCGCCTCTGGCACGATCGCGCGCGGACATGAGTTTCATTACTCTACGCTGGTCCCAAAGGGAACGCTCGACTATGCCTGTGTACTCCGTGATGTACGGGAGGATTTGAAGGGCTCAGATGGGCTCGTCGTGGGCAACACGTTGGCGCTCTATACTCACCTACATTTTGCCAGCCAGCCGCAGATGGCGAAATCTCTTGTGTCGTCGGTTCGACGGAGCGCTTCACGATTTTCGGTGAGTTCTGGAGGTCTGAGATGACGGAGCAGGACGATCACAAAGCCAAGATGGAACGCTTGAAGGCTTCCGTGGATCGACGCATCGGAGCGGCGCAAGAGGAAAAGGGGCTGTTGATCGTCCATACAGGCACCGGCAAAGGGAAGACGACCGCCGCGCTGGGTATGGCCTTACGATGCCTCGGCCATGGGATGAAGATCTCCGTGGTGCAGTTCATCAAAGGTGCGATCGATACGGCAGAAGAGCGGATGCTAAAGTCGTTCGGCGATCAGGTCACGTTTCTCCGGACCGGTGAAGGGTATACCTGGGAAACCCAGGATCATGAACGGGATACGAGGTTCGCTCAACAGGCTTGGGGTACAGTCTGTGGGTTTCTTCGCGATCCCTCCTATGCGATGGTCATTCTCGATGAATTAAATATTGCACTGCAACACGACTTAGTCCGACTCGAAGACGTGTTGCCGGTTCTTCGGAGCCGGCCTCCTATGCAGCATGTCGTGATTACAGGACGTGGGGCTCAAGAGGTGCTGATCGAAGAGGCCGATCTTGTCACGGAGATGAAGCAGATCAAACACCCCTTTCGGAAAGGTGTGAAGGCACAACCGGGGGTAGAGTTTTGAGAGCACCGATCATAAAGACTTGCGAAGCCTGTGGGTCGGCGTTCGAATGTGGCGGGTACCAGTGCTGGTGTGGGAAGGTCGGCATTACCGAGCTGCAGATGGATTGGATCGCGTCTCGGTTTCAGGACTGTTTATGTCCGACATGTCTGAAGAAGGTGGGAGCAGGCGATGTGGGGCTTGTTCCACTTCAACTGGCCAGTCCAGCATATGCCGAGGATAAGGAGCCATCATGATTGTGCGCCCAGATGCCGGGAGTGCCGGACGTGGACAGTTCTCCGACCGTGAGCGGGACGCGATCTACCGCGTGATTTTTGAGCGGCGAGATGTCCGCCGAAATTTTTTGCGCCGGCCGATCCCTGACGATGTGCTTGCGAGGATTTTGACCGCGGCGCACCACGCCGGTTCTGTCGGGTTCATGCAGCCTTGGGATTTTGTGGTGGTCCGACAACGCACGACAAAGCGGGCTGTGAAGCAACTGTTCCGCAAGACGAATGAACAGGCAGCCATGCGTTATGAAGGCACCAAAGCGACTCTCTACCGGAGTCTCAAGCTGGAAGGGATTGAAGAAGCGCCAGTCAATATTGGTGTGACCTGCAGCCGTCAGCGGGGTGGTCGTCATGTGCTGGGCCGTTCCACGGTGCGCGATACGGATGTGTATAGCACCTGTTGCGCCATTCAAAATCTCTGGCTGGCCGCACGAGCGGAAGGCATCGGGGTTGGGTGGGTCAGCATCCTTGACCATGGAGCACTGAAACAGGTGCTCGGTATCCCCAGGCCAATTAAAGTGCTGGCCTATCTCTGCCTCGGTTATGTTGCAGACTTTGCAACAGCGCCAGATTTGGAGACGGCGGGGTGGAGGGTCAGGATTCCGGTTGACCAACTCATTCACTTCGAATCGTGGGGAAACACCATACAAGGCGAGAGGAGAAATGGCGATGCGCATCACGAAGGTCTACACGAGAATGGGAGACGCAGGAAAAACAAGGCTGGCCGGAGGGCAAGAGGTGTGGAAGGACAGTCTTCGAGTTGAGGCCTACGGCACCCTTGATGAGCTGAATGCGGTGGTCGGGGTGGTGCGGGTGATGAATGCCGAGATGGTGGGGAGTCATGTGCAGACAGAGCAACTCGAAGAAGATCTTCAATGGATTCAGAATAAGCTGTTCGATCTCGGCGGCATTCTCGCGACAATGCCTGGCCAAGAGTTCAAGAACATGCCGCAAGTAACGGGGAAAGACGTGACGAAGCTGGAGAAGATGATTGATCGTTGTCAGAAAGATTTGGCGCCACTCAAAGAGTTCATTTTGCCGGGCGGGGGAAAGGTGTCAGGCTTTTTGCATCAGGCGAGAACGGTATGCCGTCGGGCAGAGCGACTGTGCGTGCATCTCTCGCGGGAAGAGCCGGTCGATGCGGTGAATATCAAGTTTGTGAATCGTCTAAGCGATGCCTTGTTTGTGTTGGCTCGCTGGGCCGCCAAGACCCAAGGGGAACCGGAATTCCTCTGGCAACGTGATGTGAAGAAGGCGGCAAACTGAGCCCATGAAGAAGGCGCGCAAGGGACGCTCGACATTGATTCTAGTACTCGGCGGTGCGGCGTCAGGGAAGAGTCAGGCGGCGCTTGATCTGGCAGGTCAAGCTGGGCCGAAGGCGTTTGTGGCAACAGGTCAGGCGTTGGATCGAGAGATGAAAGTTCGGATCGAACGTCACCAGGCCACACGTTCTCCTGATTGGGAGACGTCAGAAGTCCCTATGGATATTGCCAAGTGGCTTGCTGTAAATAATCATATTTATCAATCTATTGTTCTAGATTGTCTCACGTTATGGTTGAGTAATTTGAAGGGAAAGCGTTTGAGCAACTTGGCCGTGTGCTATGCCACGACCGATCTGCTTCAGGCGATTCGGGCGACCAAGGCCCGTGTCGTGATCGTGAGCAATGAGTTGGGGCTGGGACTGGTCCCTGCGACAAAACCTGTTCGAGCATTTCGCGATTTGGCAGGACGGGTCAATCAACGGGTGGCAGCAGAAGCGGATGAAGTCTATTTCATCATAAGCGGCCTTCTACTGCGATTGAAATAGGGGAGCTCGAGCATGTTGTCTCGCGAAACGATCGACCGGATCTCGCCGACCGACACCCGTCTGTTGGCGCAGGCACAGGCGCATCTGGATCGATTGACGAAGCCGATCGGCAGCCTGGGCCGACTGGAAGAATTAGCCGCGCGCTACGTCATGATCACGGGGGATTTGAAGCCGGCGATTCCGCGTGGAGCGGTCTTTACCTTTGCTGCCGATCATGGAGTCACAGTGGAAGGGGTGAGCGCCTATCCCTCTGCCGTGACGCCGCAGATGGTCTTGAACTTTCTGCGCGGTGGCGCCGGAGTAAATGTGCTCGCGCGTCATGTCGGTATTGATGTTCGTGTCGTCGATATCGGTGTCGCGTTCAACTTTGAAACGGTGCCAGGACTCATCCATAGGAAGATCATGCCCGGCACGAAGAACCTCTTGGTAGAATCGGCCATGAGTTCCACGCAGGCGGAGCAGGCGCTGCAAGTCGGGATTGAGCTAGCGACCGAGGCGGCTCAAGAGGGTGTCGGCTTGATCGGAACCGGGGAGATGGGGATCGGCAATACCACCGCCAGTTCAGCGATTACCGCTGTGATGACGCGTCGACCGGTTTCCGAAGTGACAGGACGAGGAACGGGGATCGACGATGCGAGTCACGCGCGGAAGGTCGACGTGATTCAGCGCGCGCTCGCGTTCCATCGGTTGGATTCTGCTGATGCGATGGAGGTGCTCGCCAAGGTGGGTGGATTGGAAATCGGTGGGCTGGCCGGATTGATGCTCGGTGCGGCGGCAGCTCGCATTCCAGTCGTATTGGATGGATTCATTGCCAGCGCGGCCGCGTTGATTGCTGTAGGACTGCAACCGCACTGCACAGACTATCTCATAGCGTCCCATCGGTCGGTTGAACGAGGCCATCAGGCGATACTGGATCACCTTGGTGTGAAGCCGCTGTTCGATCTCGATCTTCGTCTGGGGGAAGGTACCGGCGCCTGTCTCGGTATGAGCCTGGTCTTTGCCGCGATCAAGATCCTCACAGAGATGGCCACGTTCGACGAAGCGGGCGTATCGGAGCGCACCAGATGATTGGGGTGCTGCGAACGTTTCTGTTGGCCTGGCAGTTTCTCACGGCGATTCCGCTCAGTCGTTCGACGCACGATGCAAAGCCGGAGGAGTTGGCTGCCTCCATGAGTTGGTATCCTTTCGTCGGCTGTCTCCTTGGCCTGCTGTTGGTCGCAGCAGGGATGCCCCTGGCGCAGGTCTTCTCCTCCGAGATCACGAGCCTGCTACTGATGCTCCTCCTGATCGGCATTACACGTGGGCTCCATCAAGATGGTCTCGCCGATATGGTGGACGGACTGGCGGGCGGGCGAACCGCTCAGGCACGTTTGGCGATCATGCGGGATGGGCGCGTCGGTGCGATCGGCGCCACGGGACTGTTTCTCGCGCTTGGCCTTCGCTACGCCGGACTCAATGTGTTGTCGGCGGGCGAGCATCTCGCGTTGCTGATCGGCATGCCGGTGGTCGGTCGATGGGCTATGGTCGTGGGGGCTTTTCATGCGACCTATGCGCGATCGGAAGGAGGACTGGCACAACCGTTCCTTGCGCATTTGTCCTGGCTGCATCTCTGTGCGGCGACCGTCACGGCAGGGCTGGCCTTGACGCTGTTGTTGGGACCATGGGCGGCGCTGTGTTGTCTTCTCATCGGCGCGGCGCTCATCCGTCTTTCGACTATCTGGTTCCATCGCATGTTTGGCGGCGTCACGGGTGACTTGCTCGGGGCGACGAACGAAGTCGCAGAGATTCTCTTTA
>JBDTPK010000111.1:0-7896 GCA_039932735.1 Nitrospirota bacterium | reverse complement strand
TGGCTTCGGGCGGCGTCCTGGCCGTCAGCGATCGGCGCTATCGGCTGGCTTGGCGACGTAAAGAGGCTGCGGTGCCAACCACGGCCCAGATGGCGCGCCCAACCGTCTCATGAACCGGTTTCTCATCCCATTTGGGCTCTTTATCGTCGTGGTCGGTTTTCTGGCGGTTGGGCTGACGCTCAACCCGCGTGAATTGCCGTCTCCGTTGGTTGGGAAGGCGGCACCTGAGTTTTCCCTGCCGCAGCTCCATGATCCCGGGAAAGTGATTTCGTCGAATGGCCTCAAGGGCCAGGTCTGGTTGCTCAACTTCTGGGCCTCGTGGTGCGGAGGTTGTAAGGACGAACATCCGGTACTCATCCACCTCGCGCAGTCCGGGGAAGTCCCCATCTATGGCATGGACTATAAGGATCAACGGAACGAGGCCCTGGCGTGGTTGAAGGAGTGGGGCAATCCCTATCAGGTCGTTGCCGTGGATGAACCTGGGCGTGTCGGCATCAACTATGGTGTCTATGGCGTGCCGGAAACCTATGTGATCGATAAGCAAGGCGTCATCCGATACAAGCAGATTGGCCCGCTGCGCGAGGATATCTTAAAAGAAAAAATCTTACCCCTGGTTAAGGAGCTGCAGAACCAATGAGATGGCTCTGGGTGCTCATGCTGTTCCTTCCCAGTCTCGCGACGGCGTATGAGGCTCCGCCGCTTGCTGCGGACCCGCAGGCAGAGGCGCGATTAAAAGCGCTCGCCGTCGAGCTGCGTTGCTTAGTCTGTCAGAACCAGACGTTGGCCGATTCGAATGCGCCGTTGGCCGAAGATTTGCGCCGAGAAGTGCGTGAGATGATCGCGAAAGATATGACCGACCGAGAGATCATCGACTTTCTCGTCTCACGGTATGGTGATTTTGTTTTATACCGGCCACCCTGGAAGCTCACGACCACGTTGCTCTGGGTTGGGCCGTTTCTCCTGCTGGGAGCTGGAGCAACGGGATTGGTGTTTGCGCTACGCCGAAGACAAAAAAAACTGATCGACGTGACGTTGTCGGAAGCCGAGCACAACCGTGTGGAACAACTGCTTTCCGAAGGAGCCCGTCGCCCGTGACCATCATATTCTGGCTTATCGCATCGGCCATGACACTGCTCATCCTTGGTTTCCTGATGTGGCCACTACTGAAGCGCACAAGCAAGGCCACTGGCGAGCAAGAGAAGACGCTGTCCATTTTCCGACAGCAGTTTGCAGAGCTCGAGCAGGACCGCACAAACGGTGTGCTCACCGACGAATTGTATCAGCAAGCACGAAGTGAGCTTGAACGCCGTCTATTGGAAGAAACGGGTGCCACAGAGACAGCGACCACAAGGGGGCCGCAACAGGTAAGTAGCAGGCCGGTGGCGTTTGCATTGGCCATTATCATTCCGACTGTTAGTGGGTTGCTCTATTGGCAACTGGGGAATCCGCTCGCCATGACGCAGCCATCCGTTGACTCGTTGTCAGCGCAAGGGGGTTCTGGCGATGCTCATCCGACCGCTGACTCACTCGAAGCATTGATCGAGCAGCTCAAGCAGAAAATGGAGCAGAATCCAAATGATGGTGTGGGATGGGTATTGCTCGCACGTTCCTATGTGGGATTGGGGCGTAATGCTGAGGCTGTGCAGATTTTTGAGAGAGCGGTGACACTGATTCCTAATGATGCTCAGTTACTCGCCGATTATGCCGATATCTTGGGAGTCGTGCATGGTCGCAAGTTGGAGGGAAAGCCTGAAGCCTTGATTCAACAGGCGCTGAAGATTGATCCACGTAATGTGAAGGCGCTTATGCTGTCAGGGACTGTGGCGTTCAACCGAAAAGATTTTGCTCGTGCGGCCAAGGACTGGGAGCTAGCTCGAGTGAACCTTCCTGAGGAAGTAGACCCGGAAATGACGCAACAACTGATGGCGGCCATTGCAGAAGCTCAGAGCCAACTTGGTGGCGGTCAAAAGGCGATGCCCGCGTTTGCAGAAGCGGTGGCGCCGGTTCGGCCAACTGGACAAGCCGGGCAGCCACGTACGATCAAAGGTACAGTGACTGTGGTGCCGAGCTTGGCCGGCAAGGGATCCCCATCGGACGTATTATTTGTATTTGCACGAGAGGTGGGTGGCCCGCCCATGCCGGTGTCGATCGTGCGAGCGACGAGGAAAGATCTACCGTTTACGTTTCAGCTCGATGACACGACCAGCCCCATGCCGTCTAGAAAACTCTCCAGCGCCGGACCAGTGGTGATCGTAGCCCGTCTGTCAAAGTCCGGCCAGGCGATGCCACAAAACGGAGACTTGGAGGGGACGAGTCAGCCGGTACAATCTGGGGTGGATGGGATCACCGTCGTCATCGATCGCGAAAGACCATATGCAGAATTGGCAGTGCCGGCCCAGCCAATTGGGCAAACCGGACAGCCACGTACGATCCGAGGTACGGTGACTGTGGCGCCGGGCCTTGCCGGAAAAGGATCTCCGACGGATACATTGTTTGTCTTCGCGCGCGAGATGAGTGGTCCACCGATGCCGGTGTCGATCGTGCGAGCGACGGGGAAAGATTTACCATTTACGTTTCAGCTCGATGACACGACCAGCCCCATGCCGTCTAGAAAACTCTCCAGCGCAGGGCCGGTGGTGATTGTGGCCCGTATGTCAAAGTCTGGCCAGGCGATGCCACAAAGTGGAGATTTAGAGGGGACGAGCCAGCCGGTACAATCCGGAGTGGATGGGATCTCCATTGTCATCGATCGCGAACGTCCGTAGTGCCTGGAAGCCCCACGCGGCACTCTTTTAACGTCACACCATAACAGTTGACCCTTCCAAAGAGCCTTTCGCTCGTATCGGGCGATGGCTCGTCGCGAAATCTCTAGAACTCGCGTGCTGTAATCTGTCGCCAAACGTACGCACAAATTTCCTTGACATCCTTCGACGGATGCTGAGATACATGTGCGCGGTATGCTCAACGACGAGTCCATGCACGGTCACAAAGAGTGTCTTCACGCAACAAAGGAGCATCGCACATGGCCGAAAAGTTTTTGACGAGATGCGGTCTGCTGGTCTGTGGCCTCTTGCTCGCTGCCACAGCGCCTGTATATGCGGAGTCCGGATCGCTGGCTAAGCCAATCGCGGAGGCGGGTCAGTCGCTTGCGATCAGCGGGAAGGTGCTTATAGGACCCGGTTTGACCGCCAAGGGATCTCCGACGGATACGTTGTTTGTGTTCGCGCGCGAGGCGAATGGCCCCCCGATGCCTGTGGCGATCGTGCGGGCGACCAAGAAAGATTTACCCTTCACATTTCGGCTCGATGACTCGAACAGCATGATGCCGTCTAGAAAACTCTCCGATGTGGGGATGGTGGTGATTGTGGCCCGTCTGTCAAAGTCCGGCCAAGCCATGGCACAAAGTGGAGATTTGGAGGGGATGAGCCAGCCGGTGAAGCCTGGAACGGAGGGGATCACCATTGTCATCGATCGTGAAAGACCATAAGCGCAAGGAAGGCTGGATGTGTCGATATTCCATGTCAAAATTAGAATAACGTACCCTGCTTTTCCGCGTAAGGGTTATTAAGGCACTCATCTTGCACCAGCTTTAGTTGCAAAATTATTTTTCGCAAGTCAATGGTTATGTTACCAAAACCTCTTGACATCTGAAGTGTTCAAAGATATAAATGCGCCGCATGCGAGTGAACGCGCCTATTTATGACGATATTATGACTATCAGCGAGACTAGAAAATCTTCCTCAATAACAACAGTCGGCGGTGCACACTTAACGAAGGAGCATTCAGTTATGAGGTCCAAACTTTGGATGAGGTGTGTTCTAGTCCTGAGCGGCGTCTTGCTCGCTGGGACAGCGCAGGCGGACTTTCCCAGCGTTCCCAAGGAAACATTCGAGGCGCTAAAGCTCGAGAAGTCAGCCAGTCCCAAGCAGTTGCATGAGGCCTTGGTGAAACGCTACCTGGATCCAGCAGAAGGGTTTGGAAAAGGGAAGTACGGCGAATATTGGGAACCGCTCCCATTCAGTAAGTACCTGGACCCAGCATCATTTTACAAGCCACCGACGTCGGTCAAGGATATCGCAACACGCGAGCAGTGTGTGAAGTGTCATACGGATGAGTCTCCAGGCTGGGTGGCGATGTGGAAGAAAAGCACCCACGCTAATCTGGACAAGATTCGTAAGCTTACCCCTAAAGATGATACCTATTACAAGAAGGCAAAGTTAGAGGATGTCGAGACGAACTTGCGCTCTCTAGGCAAGCTTGGCGCAAAGGAGCAATTGAAGGAAGTCGGCTGCATCGATTGCCATGTGGATATCAATACCAAGAAGAAGGCAGACCATCGCGCGGACATCAAGATGCCCACCGCGGATGTGTGCGGTAATTGTCACCTGCAGGAGTTCGCCGAGCGTGAGTCTGAGCGAGACACGATCACGTGGCCGAAGGACCAGTGGCCGAAGGGGCGTCCATCACATGCGCTGGATTATAGGGCCAACGTCGAGGTAGAAGTCTACGCCGGAATGTCGCAACGTGAGATCGCTGACGGTTGCACCATGTGTCACGTTCAACAGAACAAGTGTGACGGTTGCCATACCAGACATGAATTCTCTGTGGCCAACTCCCGTAAGCCTGAGGCCTGCGGAACCTGCCACAGCGGTGCTGACCACATCAACTGGGAAGCCTATACCATGTCGAAACATGGTAAGGAATATGAGAGTAAGGGCTCGAAGTGGAATTGGAACGTGCAGCTCAAGGATGCCATCACCAAGGGCGGGCAGGATGCGCCAACCTGTCAAAGCTGTCACATGGAATATAATGGCAAGTTCACTCACAACGTTGTGCGGAAGGTCCGATGGGCAAACTATCCTTTCGTACCTGGCATTCGAGAAAATATCAAGACCGATTGGGCCGATAAGCGGCTGGATTCGTGGGTCAAGACCTGCACTCAGTGTCACTCAGAGCGTTACGCTCGTGCCTACCTTGAGTTTATGGACAATGGGACATACTCGGGGATCGATAAATACGATGAGGCTCATGACGTAGTTCATAAGCAGTATGAAGCAGGTCTTCTCACAGGTCAAAAGACGAACCGACCGCTACCTCCGAAGCCGGTCCCGGAAGGGTTTGAGCAGTTCTTCCAGATCTATTGGTCGAAGGGCAACAACCCGGCAGCCATCGAACTCAAGCTCTTCGAAATGGCTGAGGACCATCTTGTGCAGCTGCACGTCAGTCTCGCCCACCAACATTGGGGATACACCTATACCGTCGGCTGGGCGGCATTGAACCGTGCTTATGTCGAAATCATGGATGAGGACACCAAGCTCAACGAGAAGATGGAATTACAGGAGCGGGTGGCCAAGCTTGAGGCAAGTCGCACCAGCAACCTCTTTGACTTCGACAGCACGGATGGAAAGATTACGCTCGGAAGCGTGGGAGGCGGCATGCTGTTGACCGGTACGCTGGCGCTCGCCGGATGGAGCAGGCGCAAGAAGAACAGGCAGTGACAACAAGCGCAGCGCAGACTATGGAAGGAGCGCTGACGCAATCAAGCAATAGAATCCTCCCGTCGCTGGGAATTGTCCTGGTGGCGGGAGGTTTTATTGTGCTCAGTTGGCTTGGATACGTGTGGCTTGGCCCAGCACAGGCACCTTATCATTATCAGTTGGTTGAAGAGGGTGGCGTAGACAAATTCAGCAAGCTCGGGATTGAGGTATGGCCTGATCTTGTCATCAGTAAGCACGAGGTCATCGTTGATGGTGTAGATCAACCGCTGGCGGTCGCGTATCTTGGGCGACGAGGCAATGCGAAGCCCGTCATGCTTGATTGGGAGAATCGCAGCGGAGAACCAATCGTCTTCGTCGATGGCAAACTCTCCGAGCTGACCACATTAGCATCAGCGATTGCGAAGCATGTGCCGAAGGATGCTGACATCCTGGCCTGGTGGGACACCTCGCGTCAGATCAGATTGTTGACGGGGTACCAGACGGCATTCGTCTCGCACATCGGCAAACCTCTTATTGCGCCGGCGCTGTGGCGTAGTAAACGTGAGGCGATAGAAAAGTACGAGCGCGAGTTCTGGGGTGAGCCGGCAAGCGCGGAAGAGAGTCAGAAATTCACACGCTTCGCCGATGCACTCGTGGCGAGTCCGAAAGAGGGCGCGACGATGTTGCGTGCGCTAACCGGCGGGCGCGAGGCCTATGTCGTGGTTCACCTAGCGGACCTCTATAAACTCGGACTGATGCGCCCCGAACGTATCGGTACCGCCTTTAAGGACTTTCCCTTGCAGGGCGGCAATGTGCATGGGCTGAGCGGGATGGTGAAGCGCTGGATGGTCGAGAACAATCACACTGCATATTCGGTACATGGGCTGTCAGAAAACTTGGTGCGAGCGTACTTCCTGACCGATGATAAGAGCGGCAGCACACTGCTCGCGAAGATGCTACCCTTCACGACTTCAAATCCTCTTGAGTTTAAGGATCTGGAGCTTGTCTATCAATATGGCGGCTATTGGGTGTACAAGATTCCATCTATGCAACCTCCCAGTAGCTGATTCTTTTTATGAGAAAGGTGGGATTACATATTGTTGTAATTCACCTAAACTGACGATAGAGTGTAGCCACGTGGATTATTTAGTACGACCACGAAGTGTTTTTCTTAGTAGAAAGGAGATACCGTGAAGCATCCCATGACATTCGCACTTGTTGCTGTTGCGTTGTTCGCTGTCTTCGTCGGAACCGCGGCAGCTGATGAAACCCCATTTGAGGGACGGAAGAAATGCAGTAATTGTCACAAGAGTCAGGCCGATTCATGGATCAAAACCGCCCACGCCAAGGCCGTCGACTCGCTCAAAGCCGACCGGGGCAAAGAAAAGAACCAAGCCATGGTCAAGGCGAAACTTGACCCTAAAAAAGACTTTACAAAGGATAAAGATTGTATCGGTTGCCACGTAACTGGCTTTGGCTCGGAAGGCGGGTATGAAATTACGGAGCCGGACAAGTTTTTGATCGGTGTGGGCTGTGAATCCTGCCATGCTGCAGGTACCAACTATCGCAAGATTCATCGCAAGGCGGGCGAGGCCTTTGAAAAAAATAAAAAGGTCATGCCGCGCGAGTCCCTCGTGGAAGCTGGACAAGAGTTTGAGTTCATTGAAAAGTGTAACGCCTGCCATTTGAATTACGAGGGTTCAGGATGGAAGGGCACCAAGAAGCCCTACACCCCATTCACTCCCCAGGTAGACAAGAAGTACGCGTTCGACTTTGAGAAGTCTGTGCGTAACACCAAGGCCATGCATGAACACTTCAAACTCGTAGGCACGTTTGATGGTCCGCCTATCCCGAAGTTTCATGAGGAGTTCCAAAAGGATGCTAAACCGGCCGAGGTAGGTAAGGAGGAGTAATGGCAGGGGGGTTGAAGAACTATCTACGTGTATCGGGTGGCGCGTTAATTCTCGGCGCAGTGCTTACCATTGGATCAATCGTGGTGGTATTTGGCGGTGAAGCCGCAATCTCCAGGACTGAATTCTGCGTGAGCTGCCATTCCGAGACCTACCCCTATGAGGAGCTGAAAAAATCCTCGCACTGGGGAGCGCTCGGTGCCGATCCTGGCTGCAAAGACTGTCACGTCCCTCAAGGCTTGGCAAACTTCCCTCTGGCGGTATGGACGCACGTGATGGATGGAGTGCCGTTCTTGATAGATGAATTCACCGTGGACTATTCTACGATCGAGAAATTCAACGAGCGACGGCCGGAGGCGGCCTACAGGGCGAGGATGAAACTGAAAGGCTGGGATAGCATGACGTGCCGGGCCTGCCACAAGAATACGAAGCCTCCAGGGGCCTCGGCTAAGGGGGCGCATAAGAAGATGGAAACGGAGGGCGCGACCTGCATCGACTGCCATCAGAAC
>JBDTPK010000110.1:0-7921 GCA_039932735.1 Nitrospirota bacterium | reverse complement strand
CCAACGCCGTGCTCGATGGGACCGATGCCGTCATGCTGTCCGCAGAAACGGCGATAGGACAGTACCCGGTTGAAACAGTTCGTGTCATGGATCGCATCGTTCGCGCCGCAGAGGAAGGGACTCGATCAGGATATAGGCGTTCCTCCGACGCGCCGCAGGAGGGAGGCTCATTCCCGGAAGCCATTTGCCATTCGGCCTCTTCGGCAGCGTCAACCATCGGGGCGAGCGCCATCGTGGCATTTAGCGAACGGGGTACGACAGCGCGCTTGCTCTCGAAACAGCGCCCCGACGCGTCAATTATTGCCTTGACTCCATTTGACGTTGTACGCCAGCGGATGGCGCTGTACTGGGGTGTGATCCCCCATACAATGAGGCAGATCGCTCAAACTGATGAGCGGATCGATGAAGCGGAGCGTCGCTTGAAGACCGAAGGACTGGCGACATCGGGACAGCGGATCGTGATTCTGTCGGGGACGAGGATCGGCCAGCCCGGAGAGACAAATTTGATGAAGCTACATACAGTCGGATGAGCTGAGGCAGCTGAGTAGGCCTTGTGTCCGCAGCGCCCGCGAACCGAGATCTTCATTGCCGGACGCGCGCAAGGGATGCGTACTTAGTTCCCCCAGGAGGAGTAAAGATTGGAAAAAACATAGACATGACCACACCAAACCCTGTGGGGCGGCTCGTGTGTATTCTGTGTCACGTGCTTGCCCTGGTGTTGGCAGCGGGAGATGGGCACGCGCAGACCGGATCCCTGAAGCACTCACCGTCCGACGTAGTGAAACGCTATGTGGAGCTTGATCATAAGGGAGCGCGGCTCGATGCCATGTCGATCGAATCGGTTGCGTCCTACACGGGCTGGAATGAGGAGCCGGCGTGGGGGCATGTCGTCGTGACGCGGGGGTTTGTGGTGGCGGAGCAGTATCGCCAATGGGAGGTGATCGATCGGCTGGAAATCGTGATCCCAGTGACCTTTCAGGTCATCGGCTCGGTGTATCTGGAGACCGCCGGGTTCGTCCAGGAGGCTGAGACGGAAGAAGTTCGGTTTCGCGTGAAAGCCATCAAGAATCGATGGAAGATTGTCGAGCCGATGATTCCCCCTCACGTGGGACAGAAGCGGATGGTGAATTTTGTGCGCGAAGCCTGGGTGAAGGAAACCGATCCAGCAAAACGAGATCGTCTGAGGGTGTTGCAGGACGAGCTACGAAAGGCAAAGGAGTGATGGGGAAGACCTCGGTCGAGCTGTTGATCTTCGATCTGGACGGGACGCTCATCGAGTCCAAGTGGGACATTGCGGCGTCGGTCAATTTCACGTTGGCCGAACTGGGGCTGCCGCAGCGTCCCATTGAGGAAATCTTTGGGTTTGTGGGGGATGGAGTGAAACAGTTGTTGCGCCTGTCGCTCGGCGGGGACGGTCGGGTCACTTTCGACGAGGCGTTACGGGTGTTCAGGAGCCAGTACTTGGCCCATTGCCTTGATCGCACGACGTTCTATCCCGGCATTGGAGAGATGCTCACACATTTCGCAGGCAAGCGGAAGGCTGTCGCCACCAACAAGTCGATTGAGTACACCAACGTGATTCTCCAAGGGCTGGGAGGCAATCATTTTCAGTGCATTGTCGGAGGCGACCACGGGTTTGGGTTGAAACCGGAGCCGGGCATGCTGCTGCATGTGATGGAACGGCTGAACGTGCCGAAAGAACAGACCGTGCTCATCGGGGACAGCACCAACGACATCAACGGCGGGCATAATGCCGGGATTCGTGTCTGTGCAGTCGGGTACGGGATGGGGAATCGCACCAAGATGGAAGCCTGTCGCCCCGACTGGTTTATCGAACGGCCCGAACAACTGATGGAGCTATTCATATGACAATCGAATCGTTCCACGTATCTCGTGAAGCGGCTCTCGCAACAAGAAATCGTCAACGAAACACCGATGTGAAAAGATCCGGCTGGCGCCTCAGCGTTCAGTCCTTGGCGCTTCCCTCGCTTCACGGTGCATGCCTCGCGGTTTTCTTGCTTGCTACGGCTCTCAGTCTGAACCTGAACCTATCGCATGCGACCTCGTTTGGGCTGGCGGATCGTGTGGTGGAACAGAAACTGGCAAACGGTCTGACCGTGCTCATGGTCGAACGGCACCAGACGCCGGTGGTCTCCCTCAACATGACTTTCAGGGTCGGGGGCGTCAACGAGCAGGTGGGGCAAACGGGTCTGGCGCATCTCTACGAACATATGGCGTTTAAGGGCACGAGGACGGTCGGGACGAAGGATTACGAGAAAGAACGGCCCATTCTCGAAGAGTGGTTTCGCGTGGGGACCGAGTTGGAGCAGCGGCAACGAGAACTCGCGCGGAAGAGTCAAGAGAGACTCGCCAGTTCCGAGAATCAGGCAGCCATCGAGAAGCTGCAGAAACGATTTACCGAACTTCAAGATCAGGCGGGACATTTCGTCGCGGGTAATGAGATGGCCTTGCTCTACCAACGACACGGAGGGGTCGGACTCAATGCGGCGACCGGGAAGGACCTGACTCGTTATATGATCAACCTCCCGGCGAACCGTCTGCCTCTGTGGGCGGCGCTTGAAGCCGATCGCATGGCGCATCCGGTTCTCCGCGAATTCTACAAAGAACGTGGCGTGGTGATGGAGGAGCGGCGGTTGCGGAATGATGACAGTCCCATTGGGCTGTTATACGAAACCTTCACGTCAGCTGCCTTCCGCGCACATCCGTACGGCATTCCGACGATCGGCTGGGAGTCGGACATTCTGTCGCTCACACCGGCCGATACGGAAGCGTTCTTCAAAGCCCATTATGGTCCCGGTAATGCGACGATTGCCATCGTGGGCGATATCCATCCCAAGGAAGTCATGGCGTTGATCGAGCAGACGTTCGGCACCATACCGGCCGCGCCTGCGCAGCCTCAACTCGTCACCGTTGAGCCGCCTCAACGAGGGGAGCGACGAGTGGAGGTCGAGTTCGATGCCGAACCGTCGCTGGTCATCGGGTTTCACAAGCCGGCGTTGGGCCATCCCGACGATTATGTCTTCGACGTGATCGACGCGGTACTGAGCGACGGACTCACGTCACGGCTCTATACAAGTCTGGTCCGTGAGAAACGAATTGCCGCTTCGGTCGGTTCCGATTCGAACTATCCGGGAGTCCGCTCCCCAAATCTGTTCATTTTCAATGCGACGCCGCTCGCGCCCCATACGACGGCAGAAGTCGAAGCGGCCATCTATGCCGAGATTGAACGGCTCAAGACGGAGCCGGTCTCTGCCAAGGAGCTTGAAAAGGTCCTGAATAATCTCGACGCCGATTTGGTTAGAGCGCTTCGATCTAACGGAGGCCTCGCCTCTCAATTGGCGCTGTTTCAGACGGTGGCGGGAGATTGGCGCTACGCGTTAAAGTCCCGGGACAAGATCGCCGCCGTCACGCCTGCTGATATCCAGCGTGTGGCCACTGCCTATTTCACGAAATCAAACCGAACCGTGGCGACGTTGGTGAAGAAGGCCGGAGAAAAACATGTCGCGATGGCGCCGCCGCACGAGGTGACGCGATGATGAACGTGAAGCGAGGGTTTAGCGCACTGGGCATGGCGGCCATGATGCTTGTTCCACTGATGTCCGGCTGTGCCGGAAGTCCAGCCCTGAGCGATCCCAGGCAGATGACATTTAAGACGGTAGAGTTCACCCCGCCCGAACCAGATCGTGTGGTGTTTGAGAACGGGATGGTCGTCTATCTCCTGGAGGACCATGAGTTACCCTTGGTCAGCGTGACTGCGACCATGCGAACAGGCAGCTGGCTCGATCCAGCAGACAAGTTCGGACTGGCGTCGCTGACCGGTTCCGTCATGTGGACTGGTGGGGGCGGCGGTCTGTCGGCTGAGAAAGTGAACGAGGAGCTCGAACAGTTCGCCGGGAGTCTTACCATTTCGATCGGACGGCAGTCCGGTTCCGCATCGCTCGATGTGCTCAGCAAAGACGTGACGCGGGGGCTCCAGATTTTCGCCGGACTCATTCGGTCACCCGCGTTTGAGCCGGCGCGGGTTGAATTGGCCAAGCTGCAGGCCATCGAAGGGATTCGCCGCAGGCACGATAATCCGGGTGCGGTCGTCGGACGCGAGTTCGTCAAGCTCCTGTACGGCGTTGATCATCCAACGGCGCGAGAAAGCAGCATTGGGTCTATCACCCGCATTACCAGAGACGACTTGGTGAACTTCCACCGGAAGACCATTCATCCGAACGGCGTAATACTAGGGGTGACGGGCGCCTTCGATAAGTCCGCAATGCTGACCCTCCTGCGCGACGTCTTCGGCAATTGGGAAAAAGGCGAGGTGCCGGTGCTGACAATTGCCGACGTGCCTCAGGGCCAGGCGGCAAAGCCCATTATACGGTTCGTGAACAAAGAGACTTCACAGACGCATCTCCGCCTCGGTCATCTGTCGATCAAAGAACAGGATCCTGACTATGTGGCGTTGGCGATCGCGAACGACATTCTTGGCGGCAGTTCGTTTCGCAGCCGTCTCTTCAATGACGTGCGGACCAAGCGGGGCTTGGCCTACTCGGTCGGCAGCCGCTTGAATGCCGGGGCGCATGATCAAGGGGTCTGGCTGATGCGCGCAGAGACGAAGCTGCCGTCGACGCAAGAGGTCATCGCTCGGTTTGTGGCGAACATGGAACGGATGCGGACGGAGTTGGTGACGGACAGCGAGCTGGCAGAAGCGAAAGAGGCGTATGTGAATTCGTTTGTATTCTCCTTTGCCAGTCCGTCCGCAATCGTGGGGCGGTTGATTGAACTCGAATACGACGGGCTTCCCAAGGATTTTCTCCAGCAATTGCGTGCACGCGTTGTCGCGTTGACGAAAGAAGAAATTCTGGCTGCGGCGAAGAAGCATTTCAACCCAGAGCGGTTGACCATTGTTGCCGTCGGCCCTGGTGAGGCCCTGCCGAAGTTGTTGTCGGGATTCGGGGACGTAAAGGAACTAAAGTTGGCTCCGGAGAGCTGAGAGAAGAGTGGGCGAATGGCCTGCGGATCTCCTCTGCTCGCGCAACGCGGTGCCTCAGAAGAAAGAGGAGTGAGCGGCCAGGCATCCTACTTGCGCGCAGTGGGACAACAGCAGGCCACCCCACCCTAGGGAGTGAATGCCTCCGGAGCTGTGAGGGGGAAGAAGAGAGAGGATGGTCGGAGTCGAAGCTGAGCGCTGACTACTGAGGGTTAATGTATGCCGCTTGAAGACGAATTTTCAGATATTATCAAAAAGGCCCGAACCGGGCAGGGACTTTCTGTCACGGATGTTGTCCGAATGTCCGGATTGCCCCCCGGGAATATCACCGCGCTGGAGCGTGGGGTTTGTCCACATGATCGCACTGAGGTTCTGGCGCTGGCGAAGGCGTTAGGGCTTCGTCCTGGCCCGCTGGAGCAGATTGCGGTCGAGAAGTGGGAGCCGGTCACGCAAGAGCCGATGCCCTGGGTAGAGACGATACAGGGGTCGATCAATGGCTATGGTGTGCAGGGTTATGTGGTCCATGACGGCGGGGAAGCGGTACTCATCGACACGGCATACAATGCGCCGGCGATGATCAAGTTCTTGTCTACGCACCGCATACGCCTGATGGGGATTTGTCTGACGCACGGCCATGCGGACCACGCCGATGGGATTGATCAGATTCTAAATTATTGTGAAGCGCCGGTGTATCTCGGAGCAGAGGATGTCGATCTCCTCAGTTGGCGGCCTCCCGATGCACAGCTGAAGATGCCGGAACATGGTCAGACGATTTCGGTCGGGCGTTTCAGCGTCCATTGCCTCGCCACTCCTGGGCATACTCCCGGTGGGATTTGCTATCGTGTAGATGCTGACTCGCAACGAATCTGCTTCGTCGGTGATACGTTGTTTGCGGGATCCATAGGCCGCTCGAATCCCAGCACGTTGTATCAGACCCATCTGCGGTCAGTTCAGACGCATGTCCTAGGGTTGGTGCCTGACTATCGGTTGTTGCCAGGCCATGGACCAGCCACAACGGTTCGCGAAGAATTCGACCATAACCCCTTCGCCGCAGACAGTTGAAGAATATCCTATGAATTTCGACGAGCGGAGCGATGATCAGCGGATCCGCAACGGGGAACTGCCTGTTGTGGTGGATCTGTCTGAGGATCTCAACCATATCTCCCCGGGCGACGAGTTCGAGGAGAGCCCCCTCTCGAAATGGATCCTGCCCGTCAGCCTTTTTGTGGCAACGATCTTTACTACCCTGTGGGCTGGAGCCTATCAGACGTACAACGGACCGATCCGTGGACCGGTCAATCTCCTGCTTGAACAGCCTGAGGTGCTCTGGCTTGGGATTCCCTTCGCCGCTACGCTCTTGACCATTCTGGTCACTCATGAATTCGGGCACTATGCGCTCTCTCGTATTCACGGCGTCCCGGCGTCGTTGCCGTTGTTCATCCCGGGCCCTCCATATTTCATCGGCACATTCGGAGCGATCATCCGTCTGCGCGGACCGATCGTGAATCGGCGCGCACTATTCGACATCGGCGTTTCTGGTCCGCTTGCCGGCTTCATTGCTGCAGTGGTGGCGCTGTTCATTGGTCTGAATCTATCGACGGTCGTCGATCGCACAGCGACTCATGGATTGCAGTTGGGCGAACCACTACTCTTGCAGTTTATCGCCTGGCTGGTCGTCGGTTCCATCCCCCCACAGGCCGACATCGTCTTGCATCCCATCGGGTTCGCTGCCTGGTTCGGCCTATTTGTGACCTCGTTGAATCTCATTCCCATCGGCCAACTCGATGGTGGACATGTGGCCTACGCCCTGTGGGGAAAGCGCCAACGCACAATAGCGTTTATCATGGTGCCGATCCTCATTGTGCTGGGTTACGTGGGCTGGCCCGGCTGGTGGCTCTGGGCCTTTATGGCTGGGCTCTGGGGTTTTGGCCATCCGCCAGTGCACGATATTCACGTCCCGTTGGGCCAAAAGCGGATCGTTGTCGGATGGATTGCATTCGCCGTGTTTGTGCTGACCTTTGCTCCTGTTCCTTTCTCCTTCCACTAGCCAACTTAGCAGGATGCTGAAAAAGCCTCTGTTCTCACCCACCCGACCCCGGCGCCTACCTTACCCTCCCGCCCTGAGTCTGCCAAGACGGCCCTTTCGCCCAGGGACGCGCCCATTCCCATGCGTCGTTCTCGCCTCGAAAGGATCCTCAACGTAGCCCACTCGGGGAACAAGCTGTCTTGGCAGCTTGGGGTAGGCGGGTGAGAAATGGTACGCCTCCGGTCCTCACTCGCTACGGCCTTGCTGGACAGGTTGTTTGAGCCGCTTGCAATCGGACCTCATACAGTGCCTGGATCATTCCAGGGATTTTCTTGTCCGATCGCGCACTCGGCTCTAGAGTGTGCCTATGGAGTCTACATCGACCACAACCCTGTCGTGTCCTAAGTGTAAGGCTAAGCAGCCTGATAGAGTGACAGAGTGCATGAAATGCGGGATCGTCTTTGCAAAGTATCGACCACTTGTCTTGACGCCGCGGCCGCCTGCACTACAAGATCGCGCTCGCTGGGTATCTCTTGTCAAGGAATGGCTCGTTGACCCAGATACCTCGACCGACTGGTTGACGTTCGCCGGCCGGGGCGCCGTGTTTCTGTTGCTGCTCTGGTGGGGCCGAGCTCTTATTTTCACGCCGCTCGAAACCAACTACACCGGAGAATCTTTTCTCCATCTGATCAATCTTCCGTTCCACGAAGCCGGCCATCTTCTCTTTATCCCGTTGGGGCGCTTCATGACAATTCTGGGCGGGACACTTGGCCAGATCCTCATGCCGCTCATCTGTCTCGGCACATTCCTTGTCAAGACGCGCGATCCCTTTGGCGCCTCAGTGGCCCTCTGGTGGATGGCGGAAAGCTTTATGGATATCGCCCCCTATATCAACG